>CAIZEE010000209.1 GCA_903931835.1 uncultured Elstera sp. | reverse complement strand
GCGACAGCCCGGTAATGTCGTCCGTCACATCCTCGATCCGCACATCGAAGCCGATCGCCGAATCGAGCAGCCAGGGCAGTTGGCGGTGCTGCGAGCAGAGGCGGAATTCGTCCGGCCCAAACCGGAAAACTGTTCCGTCATCAATGACTTGTCCGTCATCGTTACACCACACGGCGTAACAGACGCGGCCGGGCTTCAGCTTGCGGATATCGCGGGTAAGCAGGCGATTGAGATAGCGCTCCGTATCCACCCCGGTGATGCGGTACTTGATCATCGGGCTTAGGTCATAGACCGAGGTCGAATTGCGGATCGCGAAATATTCCTGGGACACGGTGGTGAAGACATCCACCGTGCTATAGCCGCCCCAGGCGATAAACTGATCGGTCTTGCACAGCGGGCGCGTCCGCTCGGCAAAGGGCGTCGGCCACAGCGCCTGACCGAATATGGTCTTCGGATCAGACATCAAACAGCCCCTCGCAGAACTTGCCGTGCGGCGTTTCGCCCAGCCAGCCCCATGACGCCGCCACCCGGATGACAGCCGGCACCGCACAGATAAAGCCCGTTGATCGGCGTATGGTATTGCGCGGCACCCGGCACCGGGCGAACCATGAAGAACTGGTCGAAAGCGATCTCGCCATGATGCCAATGACCGCCGCCGAGCCCGAATTGGCTTTCGAGATCAGGTGGCGTCAGCAATTCGCTTGCGACGATCAGCTTTCGAGTTCCGGGTGCTACCGCCTCGATCTGGTCAACGATCCGTGCCGTGAAGGCCTCTCGTTCCGCCTCCCAACCGCCTTTGACCCCATAGGGGGCGAACTGCACGACTGCGGATAGAACATGGCAACCGGCCGGCGCCAGGCTGTCGTCGTTCAGGCTCGGCACGATCAGTTCGATCGCGGGCGCTACCGATGCCTCCTCGTATTTCGACGCATTATAGGCGTGCTCGACATAGGCGAGGGACGGCGCGATCAGCAGCCGGGAACCGTGCAGCGCGGACGGCAGCCCGGCGAATGCTGGTGCAGCGGACAGGGCTAGATGAAGCTTGGCGGCGTTGCCGCGCATGCGGATATGGCTGACGCTGCGCACAAAGCCGGTGTCTAGGTGCTCAGGCCCCAGCAGTTTTAGAAACGTCGTCTTGGGATCGGCGTTCGAGATAACCGACTTGGCGGCAATCGTCTCGCCACTTTCCAACACCACCCTTGACGCCCGGTCCTGTTCGACAACGATGCGCGCAACCCTCGCATTCACCCGGATTTCGACGCCGGCCGCCTTCGCGGCATTGGCAAGCGCCGTTGTGACCGCGCCCATCCCACCGCGCGGTAAGGCAAAACCCGATCCCGTAAGCCGATACAGCAGTGACAAAACCGTCCCCGGCGTGCGTGGTCCGGTGGCGGAGCCCATCACCGCCTCAAAGCCGAGCGCGCCTTTGAGCAGATCGCTGGTGAACTTCTCCTCGACCAGATCATGGACATTCATGCCAATGATCCGCAGGAACTCGCGCATATCCCGCTTGCCGAGCAGCCGCAGTTTCAGCCCGAGCTTTGCCAGCGACCACAGATCACGCCGATCGCCGCTCGCGAGACGGGGTGGCGGGGCGTCGAACGTCTGTGCGAGCAGCCGGGCGAAAGTCTTGAGGCGGGTAACGAGGTTGGTGTAGGCAGCAGCGTCGGCCTCGTCGCTGCTCAGTTTGCCGTTGGACATCACAACATGCTCGCCACTGGCCCCGAGCGAAACTGTCGGCAGGTCGGTCGCGGCGAAGCTCAGACCGTGTTTTGCCAGATCCAGCTCCCGCATCAGCGCTTCCGGCATCATATGCAGCAGATGCGCCGCCGCCGATACGCGATATCCGGGCGCAAACTCCCGCGTGATCGCGGCCCCGCCGATCTCGGCGGCTGCCTCCAGCACCAGCACTTTGCGGCCGCCGCGCGCCAGATAAGTCGCGCACACCAGCCCGTTATGGCCGCCGCCGATGACGATCGCATCGAACTGTTCCGCCATCGTCAGGCTGCCTTACCGAGATCGCGCAGGACGGTGTGCGCAGCGTTATAGCCGGGTGCACCCATCACGCCGCCGCCCGGATGCGTGCTCGATCCGCTCATATACAGGCCGCGCACCGGCGATCGGTATTGCGCGTAGCCAGGGATCGGACGGTTGAACAGCAACTGGTCGAAGGTGAGTTCGCCCTGGAAGATATTGCCCTCGGTCAAGCCGACCTCTTTCTCGATATCCCACGGTGTGCGGATTTCGGCATGCAGGATCAGATCTTTGAAATTGGGGCTGTGCCGCGCAATCGTGTCGATTACGGTCTGGCCGAAGGCCTGGCGCTTGGCATCATCCCAGGGGCCGTCGGCGAGCTCATAGGGGCAATACTGCACGAAGACCGACATGTAATGCTTGCCGAGCGGCGCCATGGTCGGGTCGATCTGTGAGGGTATCAGCATGTCGATATAGGGGGCGGCGGACCACCGGCCGTCCTTCCAATCGTCATAGGCGCGTTCCATCATCTCGATGGTATCGGTGACGTGCATATCGCCGGTTTTGGGGGTGGAGGCGGGGATCGCCGGAAAGTCCGGCATGCCGTCCAGCGCAATATTGAGCTTGCCCGACGATCCGCGGATTTTGAAATTGCGCACCTGCTCGACGAATTCGGCCGGCAGATCCGAACTCTCCATCGTGTTCAGGAAGGTCCGCTTCACATCCATGTTGGAGATCACGGTCGCGGCGTAAATCTCCTCGCCATTTTTCAGCGCCACGCCGACCGACTTGCCGCCGCGCACGAGAATCCGGCCAACCGCCGCATCAACCCTGATCTTCCCGCCGCTCGCTTGCAGAGAGGCGGCAAGCGCCTTCGACACAGAACCCATGCCGCCGCGCGCAAATCCCCAGGCGCCGACCGTGCCGTCAATGTCGCCCATATAGTGGTGCAGCAGGACATAGGCGGTGCCGGGCGAACGCGGCCCCAAAGCCGTACCGATGATCGAGCTGCCGGCGAAATGCGCCTTGACGATCTCGCTCTCGAAATACTCGTCCAGGAAATCGGCGGCACTCATCGTCCAGAAGCGGATCGTCTCATACATCCGGCGCTCACCGAGACCGTGGAAATGCTGGCCTAGATAGAGCAATTCCATGATGTCGCGCGGGCGGAAGGAGGTTGGATCCGGCGGGCTGCGCAGCAGCAGCGGTTTGATGAAGCGGCACTGGCGCATCACATCGCGGCTATAGCGGTCATAAGCCTCGGCATCCTTCGCCGAATGCCGGGCGATTTCGCGGCGAAGCGCGTCGTGATTGTCGTAGAGCGACAGATGATCGCCGTTGCGCATCATCGTGGCCCCGCCCTCATAGGGGATGATCTGCAATCCGAAGCGCGGCAATTCCAACTCGCGCATGATCTCGGGCCGCAGCAGGCTGCAGACATAGGAGCAGTTGGAATAGGTCCAATCCTGGTAGAGCTGCCGGCTGACCGTAGCCCCGCCGATATAGGGATTGCTCTCCAGCACCAGCACGTCGAGACCGGCGCGCGCCAGATAGCAGGCGGCGACCAGCCCGTTATGGCCGGCGCCGATGATGATCGCGTCGTGCCGTTGCCCCGCCAATTGTGTTAGCTCGACGCCTGGAGCGCGCGCTCAGCCTCGGCCGATTTCAGCGTCTGATCGATGGCGAACTCAAACGCGCGTAGCGTGTCGGACAGGCACGATTCGTCATGGGCCGCGCAGAAGAACCAGGGCTCTCTGGAATCCGGTTCGCATAGCACGCCTTCATCGATCAGGATCTGCGCCATCGTGTCGTAGAAGGTGTAGTCGCTCGATTTCCAGTCGCGATAGTTTCTGGGTGGCTTCGAGGCGAAATAAAGCCCTGTCATTGCGGCATGGCCGACAAAACTATGCGGGATGCCGCGCGCAGCCAGAATGCCGTGCAGTCCGGCACGCACCTTCTCGCCATAGGCGGCGATACGTTCCAGCGCATCGGTCTCGTCCAGAATCTCTAGCGTCTTTTCCGCAGCGGCGAGCGAGACGGAGTGGCCGGTATAGGTGCCGCCATGGGCGATGCCGCGGCCAACCTGGCGCATGATCTCCTCCGATCCCGCGACGACCGAGATCGGGTAGCCATTACCCATCGCCTTGGCAAAGGTGCAGAGATCGGCCTTGATGCCATAGAGTTCCTGCACGCCGCCACGGGCGACACGAAAACCGGTCTTGACCTCGTCGATGATCATCACGACGCCGTAGCGGGTGCAGAGATCGCGGGCGGCACGCAGGTATTCAGGCTCGGCGGCGATGCCGAGGCAATTGCCCATGATCGGCTCGATCAACAAGGCGGCGATGCGATCGCCATGCTTCCTAAAGACCTCTTCCAAACCATTGGCATCATTGGCTTGAACGAAATGCGCCATGGAGCGGACGGAGCCTGGCACGCCACGGCTATAGGGGGCGATTTCCGGCTCGCCCTGTTTGGTCCATTTTTCCATTGGCGCATACCACATGGCAGCATCGAACAGCCCGTGATAGCCGCCTTCGAGCAGGACATAATCGTCCCGACCGGTCACGCCGCGCGCGATCCGCAACGCCGCCATGACGGCCTCGGTACCGGAGTTGGAGAAGCGGACGAGTTCGGCCGCCGGGACCATTTTGGAAATACGCGTGGCGACCGCCAGCTCACGCTCCGTGCCGAGCGCGAAGACGCCGCCCACTTCCATGCCTTGCCTGGCTGCTTCATCAACGCGCGGATCGGCATAGCCTAGGATGGAGGGGCCATAGCCCAGCCGGTAGTCGACATAGACGTTATCGTCGAGGTCGACGATGCGCCCCCCTTTGCCCTGCTTGACATAGATCGTCTTGTCCTCGCCCCAGAAGCGAAAATTGGAGGCTACGCCGAGCGGGATTTTCTTTACCGCCTCGCGGTAATGAGCGTTGCTTTTGGTCAGATCGCGTTTCATGCCAGTCACCGGATTGATTTCCTGCAGCGGAGCGCCTTCAATCGGCCTCAGGCGATCGCGGAATAGGAAATTGTACAGTTGTTCAATATAATGTGTGGATCGTTTCGTCTGCCTTGGGCCGGCGTTCCGCCTATGGTTTCCCTTGGTGATTGAAGTTCGTTCGGTCGCCGCGCGGGCTGTCGATGACGAGCTTCAAGGATTGGGTTGCTCTAAAAGTTGAACGTACATATAAAATATGATGAAGCCAAGCGGAAACTAAGCGGGAGAGACGGGCTGTGAGTGAGCAATATGATGCGATCGTGGTCGGTGGCGGCCATAACGGCCTGACCTGTGCGGCCTATCTGGCCAAGGCGGGGCTCAAGACCGTGGTGCTGGAACGCCGCCCGGTCATCGGCGGCGCGGCCGTGTCTGAGGAAGTTGTGCCGGGGTTCAAGTTTTCCGTCTTTTCCTACTTGATGAGCCTGCTGCATCTGAAAGTGATCGCTGACCTTGACCTTCGGCGCTTCGGCTTTGAGGTATTGCCGGCATCCGACATGTTCGGCCCGCAGCCCGATGGCGATGCGATCATCTTCTCCGACGACATGGCGAAGACGCAGCGCAGCTTCGCGCGGTTTTCCAAGAAGGACGCCGAGATCTATCCGGAGTTCGATCGCTACATCACCGAGGCCGCGAATGTCGTGCGTAAGATGTTGCTGGAAACACCGGTCGATCCCACGCGAACAGATCTGGCGTCATTGAAGGATATGGCCGGGTTTCTTTGGCGCTATCGGAAAATCGGCAACCAGATGTATCGGTTGGTTGATCTGCTGACGATGAGCGCCGACGCTTTCTTATCGCGCTGGTTCGAAAGCAGTCCAATCAAGGCGGTGCTGGCCTATTACGCCTCAATCGGCACGTTTGCCGGGCCACAAACGCCGGGCTCGGCCTATGTGATTATGCATCACATCATGGGTGAGCATGCCGGCGCCGGCGGCTGGGGCTTCATTCGCGGCGGCATGGGCACGATCAGCAAGGCGATCGCGCAAGCCGGCGAGGGGTTTGGCGTAAAGATCCACACCGATGCCGAGGCGGCGCAGATCGATGTCGCCGGCGGCCGCGCGGTCGGCGTCACTACAGCCGATGGCCGCGTGTTCCGTGCCCCGATCGTGGTCTCGAACGCAAGCTGCAAGGTGACGTTCCTGAAGCTGGTGGAGGAAGCGGCTCTGCCCACCGATTTCGTCACCGAAATCCGCAACTACCGAACCTTCTCAACGGCCTTCAAGATCAACATCGCTTGCGAGCGCTTACCCCAATACAAGGCGTTCGATCCGGAAAAGGCCGGATTTGCCTATCCAACCTATTCCCATATCGGGCCGACCATCGAGTATCTGGAGAAGGCTTATGAGGATGCCAAACACGGCTGGTATTCCGCCGATCCGTTCATCACGCCGGTAACGCCGAGCTATGTCGACAACACAATCTCACCACCCGGCAAGCATGTGGTTCATCTGTTCGGCGGCCATGCCCCCTATGAGCTCACGGGCTCGACCTGGGAAAAGGAGCGTGAAGGCTTCATCAAGAACGTGCTGAAGAAGGTCGATGAATACGCGCCGGGCTTCTCCGACGGCATTATCGATATGCAGGTTCTGACACCCCCCGATATCGAACGCATTATCGGCTCACCCCATGGTCATATCTTCCATGGCGAATTGTCGCCCGAGCAGCTCTTCTTCAAACGCCCGGCCGCGCATTTTTCCGATTACCGCAGCCCCATACGAGGGTTATATCAGTGCGGTTCGTCCGCGCATCCAGGCGGTGGTGTGGGGGCGGTGCCGGGACATAACGCGGCCCGTGAGATCCTTCGCGATCGCAAAAGGCGTAGAGTTTAAGGGGAGTTTCATCGGTGGCTGCGTCGTCGAACAGCGTTGGGGGTGAGATCGACGTCGTCGTTACGCGCCGCGATGTCGAGGCGGATGGAATCATTTCGCTGGAATTGCGAGATGCGGGCGGCGGCCCCTTGCCAGCCTTCACAGCAGGCTCGCATATCGACGTCATGGTCACAGCCGATCTTACCCGCCAGTACTCGCTGATGAACGATCCGGCCGAGACCGACCGCTACGTGATCGGCGTTCTGCGGGAGCCCAACTCGCGAGGTGGCTCAGCGGCCGTCCATGACCATTTCCTGGTCGGAAGACATGCCACGATATCCACGCCCCGAAACCATTTCCCGCTGACCGAGGGGGCCGGCCGAACCATCCTGCTCGCGGGCGGCATCGGGGTGACCCCGATGTTGGCCATGGCGCATCGCCTGACAGCACTCGGTGCGGATTTCGCGCTGCATTACTGCGCCAGGACGAAGACGCGCGCCGCTTTTCTCGATCTGATTGACGCCAGCGCCTTTGCCGCGCGCGCGCATATCCATTTCGATGATGGCGCGCCCGAACAGTATTTTTCCGCCGAACGGGATTTGAGCCCGATCGACGACGCGCATCTTTATGTCTGCGGGCCGGGCGGTTTCATGGATTTCGTCATCGGCGGCGCCAAGGCGCTAGGCTGGCCGCATGACAATATTCATCTGGAATATTTCTCCAACACGATCGTGGAGGATGGAAACCGCGCCTTCACCGTCCGGCTCGCCAGAAGTGGCCGGGAACTGACCATCCCTGCGGATAAATCGATCGCGAATGTGCTGAAAGAAAACGGCGTCGCCGTGCCGGTCGCGTGCGAAGAGGGGATCTGCGGGGCTTGCCTGACCGGCGTGATTTCGGGCCTGCCGCATCACCGCGACGTATTCATGACCGATGAGGAGCACGAGGCCAACAAAGAGATGACTCTGTGCTGCTCCCGCGCCAAGGGAGATTTGCTGGTCCTCGATATCTAACCAATCGCCTCGACGCGATTTTCCAGCGTACCCAAGCCGGAGATCGAGATCGTCACGACATCGCCGTGAACCAGATATTTCGGCGGCTTGAAGCCGATGCCGACACCGGCCGGCGTACCGGTGGCAATGACATCGCCCGGATAGAGCGTGATCCCGGCCGATAGCGTCTCGATGATCGTCGGCACATCGAAGATCAGATCTCGCGTATTGGCGTCCTGGCGCAACTCGCCATTGACCCAGGTGCGGATCAGCGTGTCGCCGAGATCGATCTCGTCGGCCGTGACGGCCCACGGTCCCATCGGGCAGAACGTGTCGAACGACTTGCCGACATGCCATTGCTTCATCCGGCTCTGCACATCGCGCGCGGTTACGTCGTTGACGATGGTATAGCCCCAGACATGGGCGAGCGCGTCCTGCTTTGCGATGCGCCGACCGCCCTTGCCGATGATCACGGCGAATTCGCCCTCATAGTCGATCGCGGATGAGACGGCTGGATCGAACATGATCTTGTCGTGATGGGCGATCACACATTCCGGCACCTTGGAAAAGATGATCGGATAGTCGGGCACAGCGGTGTCGGCAGCGCTCGCATCAAACCCGGAGCCGGCGAATTCGCGTACGTGATCGCGATAATTCTTACCGACGCAGAAGATATTGCGGCGAGGGAGGGGAATTGGCGCCACGACCGTCATTTCGCCCGCTGGGATAACCTCATTCGACCAGACGATATGCTCGGTCCCGGCAAGGGCGATATCGGCGACGCTGCTGAATTCGGGCGCCAAAAGCCGGGTCGGTCGGTCGCCGTCAATCTGCGCGACCCGGGGGCTGCCCTGTATCAGCACTGTGGCGAATTTCATCTCAGTTACTCCGCAAGATCGACCACCACCGGGAACGAACCGGGGCTACACCTGTTGATAGAGGTAATACCAGATTTATGAAGGAGAAATTCGATGCGTCCCTTTTTGCTTATAGGCATCTTGCTGATCGTGGTTGGCATAGCCGGCCTCGCCTTTAATGGCTTCACATACACGACCAATGATGAGGTCGCAAAGGTCGGTCCACTGACCGCGACGGCCGAACGCGATCATAATGTCTTCATCTCGCCCTATGCCGGCATTGCCGCCATCGTCATTGGCGGCGTACTGATCCTGGTTGGCCGCCGGCGCGTCTAATCATTGATGGATGAACGATGAATACGATCTTATTCCTTGTCGTCTTCTTCCTGCTGATCATCGGGGGTAGCGGCTATTATGCCCGCGGTCGCTTCGGCAATGCCGGGCTGGGCGGCGTCTTGGGCGTCGTGCTGGTCGTTCTGGTGCTGGTCTGGCTGTTCGATGGCGTCGGATATTTGAGCAGGTAGCCCGTCAGGCACCGACCAAAGCCCCAAAAGTCACGCCCTTTTCCTTGAGCCAGCGTCGATAGGCGCTGGAGCACGCATCGGCCCGCGTCGGCATCTCGGCGCGCGGTCCGAGCGGCAGTAAGACGGGGCGCTGGTTTTCCAGGATGATGCGGTCCTGCAGGAAGATCATCTGCTGAAACTGCACCAGTTCGGCATCGCTGCTCTCGTCATCGATGATGAACATGATCGGATGGGCGCGGCAGCGATCCTCATCCATCGGCTGAACGAACAAGCAGATCACATCCTGCCGATCCGCCGCGTTCGGGCAGGTTTTGTACAACACCGTCGCGAAGGGCGTCATCACACGATAGGCGTAGTCGGTAACGATACCATCCTTCGCAGAAGCTGCCGCCTGGGGCTGATAGAACTGGCAGTTCGTCGCCCAAACCTCATCGTCATTTCGGCGAATTTCGGCATCGTAATGCCGTACCTCGGTATAAGGCTCGGCTCCCAGCACATCGGTATGGACGAAGGGAAAATGCGCCATGTCGAGAAAGTTCTCGATGATACGCAAGCCTGACGCCCGCAACAAAACTGATCCGCATCCGACCACCCGGCGATCGGGCTCATCTGCCTCCGGCAGCAAAAACAAGCCGGCGGGCGGCGTGCCCAAACTTGTCCAAATGAGGCCAAAGCGTTCAAGCATCGGCAGGGCTCTGCCGCTGCTGTCTTGTACCGAAACAACCCGCTCGGACGTACAGGTGACGACGAGGTCGGTGCTGAGCAAACGATCGCTCGTGCAACCGATGCTCAGATCGAACTTGGCGCCGATCGGGTACCATTGGTCGAGAGAGGCCTGATCAGCGGGAGATGTCATGTCAACGCTCGTCACGAAAATAGGGTAGGCCGAGTGCCGCCGGTGCGGCCATGAGCCGGCGCACGCGCTGCCAGGCGACAACCGGCACGATGATAAATGCCATCGTACCGAGATAGGGTAGCATCGACAGGACGGCCGGCGCGATTGGCCAGTTGCGGGCTTGACCGACAAATCCCAACGAGGTGATGCCGCCGAACAAAAGGGCTGCCAGAACCGCATTGATCGGTCGATATCCAGCGAAGATGACCAATGCGATGGCGATCCAGCCGCGCCCGGCGATGACCCCATCCGACCAGGACGGCACGAAGGCGAGCGTCAGATAGGCACCGGCACCTGATGCCAAGGCCGCTCCAGCCGAGACATACCAGAACCGCATCTTCTGCACCGGAATGCCGGCGGCGTCCGCCGCTGCCGGGTTTTCGCCGACCGCGCGCAAATTGAGGCCGTGACGTGTATGGAACAGCAGATAATGCAGGGCGAGCGGTAGCGCCAAATAGATCACGTAGACCAGAATATTCTGCGAAAACAGCGCCTTGCCCAGTATCGGCAGCTCGGCGAGATAGGGGATGGGTAACGGCTCGAACACGGCTGGCGATGGCGTTCCGGAATAGGGTTTGCCGATCGCGGCTGCCATGCCGGTGCCCATAAGCGTGAGGGCAAGACCGCAGAGCACCTGATTGGCGCGGATATAGACCGTCACCACAGCGAAGATCATCCCGATAATGAGCCCGATGCAGAGCGCCAGAAGGAAACCCAGATAGGGACTGGATGTTGCGACAACCGTCGCAATGCCGGTCAAGGCACCGACCGCCATAAGCCCCTCGACGCCCAGATTAAATACGCCGACGCGCTCCGCCAGCACCTCGCCCAAGGCGGCCAGGGCTAGGACACCGCCGGCGAGGACGGAGGTTTGCAACAGGCCGGTGATCAAATCCATGGGGGCGATGCCTAGCTGCGCTGGATGCGGTAATGGGCAAGTTCGTCGCCGATCGCCGTGTAAAACAGAATCAGGCCAGTAATCGCCAAGACGACGGAGACGGTAACACCCTCGGTTTGTAGAATGATGCCCGAATTCAGGATCACCGCCATCAGCACCGCACCCGCCAGCACGCCGATGGTAGACCCTCTCGCGAGCACGGCCACCATGATTCCGAGATACCCGAAACCATTGGAAATGCCGCCTTGCAGCCGGTGCACCGTGCCGGCTAGTTCCAGCATTCCGGCAGCACCGGCAATGCCGCCGCTGATCAGCATGACCAGGATCAGTCGTCGCTGGAACGCTATGCCGGCATAGCGCGCCGCTTGCGGGTTGGAGCCGGCAATGCGCACCTCATACCCCCAGCGCGTGAAATTCATGACCCAGCCGACAGTCAATGTGAGCGCGATCGCGATCGGCAAGCCCCAATGCACGCTGCCCCAGAATTCCGGCATTTCATGAACCACCCGCGCGGTCGTGCCGATGGCCTGTCCGCTGGGATCGAGCCACGGGCCGGTCGAGAACCAGAAGACCAGCAGGGTCGCGACGAAATTCAGCAGCAGCGTCGTGATCAGCTCGCTTACATCGGCATAGGCCCGCGCCAGTGTCGGAATAAGGATCCAGAAGGCACCCGCCAAGCTGCCGGCGACGAACATGACCGGCAGCATGACGATGGTCGGCCCTGGCACGAACAGGCCTATCCCGGTCGCGGCCAGCGCACCTGCGTAGAATTGCCCCTCAGCACCGATATTCCAGGCGCCGATGCGCAGGCTGACCGAGGCGGAAAGCCCGGTCAGGATCAGCGGTGTGACAAGCAAGCCCAGATCCTCCAAAGCAAAGGACGATCCGAAGGTTGCTGAGATCACTTCGCCGGCCAGCGAGAGGGGCGATGAGCCGGTCAGCGCCAGGCCTATCCCGGCGGTGACCAGCGCCAAGGTGATCGCGGCTGCCCGTGCCGCAAACGCGACGGAGGATTTGGCGGAGGGAAGCCGTTGAAGCCGAAATCCCATTCCTCAGATTCCGGCCTTCTGTGCCGTGTCGCGTTGTCCGCCCATCATCATGCCGATTGCCTCGATCGACGCGGCGGATGTTTCGACCACACCCATGATAGCCCCCTGAAACAGCACCGCGATCCGGTCCGACAGGTTCAGCAATTCCTCCAATTCCTCGGAGATCAGGATCACGCCGACGCCCTCGTCGCGAAGCTCCACGAAATAGCGCATCATCGTATTGATCGCGCCGACATCGAGGCCGCGGCTTGGATAGGCGGCGATCAGAACCTTGGATGCGATGCGCATTTCGCGGCGGGCGACCAACCTCTGCTGATTGCCGCCCGACAGATTGCCGACCGGCATGAAAAAATCCGGCACCCGGACCGCCGCCGCGTCTGCGATCGTGCGCGCCAGGGCTAGCGCTTGAGCGGGCCGATAGTGCTGCCCGACGGATACAGGCGGGCGGCCATATTCCCGCAGAACCGCGTTGTCGGTGATGCTGAGGCCAGGGGCAAGGCCGCTTTGCAGCCGATCCTCCGGAATATGACCGACACCAAAAGCGGCGAAGCTTGCAGCATCGCGACCGGTGCAGTCGGTCCCGCCCAACATGATCTTGCCGGATTGCACGGCGCGCATGCCGCTCAGCACCTGGCTCAGCTCCTTCTGCCCGTTGCCGGCAACCCCTGCAATGCCGAGGATTTCGCCTGCCTTGAGATCGAGCGAGACGTGATCGAGCAGCACACGCCCGCCGGCATCCCGCACGACCACATCGCTCAAGGTCAATACGGGCGTGTCGGTTATGGGTGCTGCGCCCGCCTTCCGCGCACGCATGTCGTTGAGCACGATCTCGTGCCCAACCATCAGCTTCGCCAGCATGGGTTCCGAGCAATCCTCGGTACGCTCGGTTGTGACCTTCCGCCCACCGCGTAACACGGTGATCCGGTCGGAGATTTCCAGCACCTCATCGAGTTTATGGCTGATGAAGATCACTGCATTGCCGCGCGCAACGAACGCTTTCAGCGTTTTGAACAGATCGCGCGCTTCGGCCGGCGTTAGAACTGCGGTTGGCTCATCAAGGATCAGCACCCGCGCGTCACGGGTGAGCACGCGCAGAATTTCGACGCGCTGCTGCTCGCCTGTCGACAACTCGTCAACTCTTGCGTCAGGCCGCACGGCCAGGCTGAGCGTGGCGGCCAGATCCGCCGTTCTGTCCGACAGGTCGCCGGCCTTTAGCAAACGCGGCGTGCGCTGCCAGCCAAGATGGATGTTCTCCGCGACCGTGAAGGCCTTCACCAGCTTGAAATGCTGATGCACCATGCCGATCCCGGCGGCGATGGCGTCGACCGGTGAGTCAAAGATCTGACGGTAACCGTCGATGATGATCTCGCCGGCATCGGGCTGATAAATCCCGGTCAGGATATTCATCAACGTCGATTTGCCAGCGCCATTTTCGCCCAGCAAGGCGTGGATCTCGCCGGGTTTGACATCGAGGTCGATATCCTGATTGGCCAGGACGCCGGGGAACGACTTTGCGATCCCCTTCAGCAGGACGATAGGCGGCGTGCCCGGCGGCAGTTTGCCCTGATTTTCCGCCTCAGCCACCTGTCCCAACCCCATCCTGCCCGGTGTCGACGTCAAAGCCCGACGACACCATCCACCGACCAATTCCAGTTGTACAGTTCCTGTTCGGTCATGGTCTTGCCAGCGGCGAGGCGGACAGCGCCCTTGTTGTCCTTGAGTTCGCCGATAAACGGGCTCCAGCCGCCAAGAATTTTGGCCCGGACGTCATCGGCATGGGCGCGAACTGGCTCCGGCACGGTCTCACCCCACGCATCGGCATCAACGCCGGAACCCATCGGCAGGATGGCGGCAGGCGGCGTCCAGGAACCCTCCAGCCTTGCGCGCACCTGATCGACATAGAATTTCTTAAAATCAATGACGATCGAGGAGACGTAGGCCTTTGGCCCATAACGGCGGATATCGGTATTCCACATGACCGCCTTGACGCCGCGCTTCTCGGCAACCTGCAGATAGCCGGCCTCGTCCATGATGCCGAACAGCAGATCAGCGCCGTTATCGATCAGCGCCGCACCAGCCTGCGTCGCCGCCTGAGGGTCGAACCATTTATTGATCGCGATGATCTGCAGCGTGGCGGCTGGATTAACCGTTCTGGCCCCCATCAGGAACGCGTTGCTGCCGGAATAGACCGATGGCACGGGGAACGACGCGACGTAGCCAAGCTTACCGGTCTTGCTCATCATCCCGGCCGCGACGCCTGCGACATAGCTCGGGTACCAATGGGCGACGTAATAAGTGCCGAGATTGGCCATCGGCGTGCGTCCGTCGCATTCGAGGAACGCGACATCCGGTGCTCGCTTGGCGACGTCATAAAGGAAATCGCCATAGGCCGAGGTCACGAACACCATCTGCGCCCCTTGCGACACGAATTGCCGAAACGTGCGCGAGGCATCGGCCGAAAAGGGAATGCTCTCGACCATCACGGTTCTGAGCTTGGGAAATGCCGCCTGTACCGCTTTCATCCCCTGGTCATGCGACCAGGTCCAGCATTCATCGGTGACCGGTCCAACATGGCCGAAGGCGATCAACGCCTTCTCTTCCGTTACCGGGGCAAACGACTTTGCCGCCAATGCGGGGCTGGCCAACCGCGAGCCCAGCAAGAGCGACGTACCGGCAGCTCCGCCCATGCCGAGGAATTGGCGGCGGGAAGTTTTGCGCAGATCGATCATCAAAACCCCTGTGTTGGGCATTCGGCCGAGCCGAGGCTGACACTCTATCATCAACGATCATGCCAAGCCCGCCTGCGGCGGGGAACCGGGACAATTTGCCCCGGCCGTATGCTCAAATTATCGCCGCGCCGCTTGGTGAAACTGGTTAAATGTCAAGCAACGAACGTAACGGGCATGAATTATCGCGGCCGGGCCACGCGGCCCTATAATTGCGTTGTGCGCTAGGTTCGACGGAAGGTACGAGGGGGATTATGACGAGCGACGCGTATTGGCATGCGGTCTCACTGAGCAGTGCTGTCGAGCCTGGAACGACGTCCGGTGTGATGGTCGAGGGTAAGGAACTCGTCGTTTGGCGGGACCAGGCGGGTAGCGCTCATGTGTGGGAGGATCGCTGCCCGCATCGCGGCATGCGGCTCAGTTTTGGCGCCGTCAGGGGCGATCGCCTTGGCTGCCTTTATCACGGCTGGCAATATGACGGTGCCGGTCAATGCCGCGCCATTCCGGCCCATCCCGACCTAGTCGTGCCGAAAACGATCAAGGTATTAACCTATCATGTGACGGAGGCGTTCGACATGATCTGGATGTCGACCGCTGTCGAGGCTCCCCTGCCGATCGCGTTTGACGCATCGGATACAACGCCGCTGCGCAGCCTGACCCTCGATTGTCCGCTTCAGATCGCCATCGAGGCGCTCGGCAACACGGAGTTGCCGGGTTTTGCCGGCACCGGAAACACAGGCTTTGACGCCGTCCGGAGCCATCCAGCGCTATGGACTCTTGGCAACGATACCGACCGGCTGCTGATCGCTGGGCAGGTTATCGACGATGCTCATTCGGCTCTGCATATCGTCATCCTTGGCAGGAGCGAAACCTACAGCGGGGCAGGACAAATGCATTTCGCGCGCTGGGCCGAGCAATTCCGCGCTGAGGTAGAACTGTCATCGCGGGACGCTGCGTGATGGGTGAACTGGTTCTGTATAATTATGAGCTCGACGAGAATTGCTATCGCGTCAGGCTGGTGCTGTCCGTGCTCGGCCTCGCTTCGAAATTGGTCGCGATTAACGTCATTCCGGGCCGCGAGCAGCAATCGCCGGCCATGCTCGCGCTCAATCCGCGAGGACAGCTTCCGATCCTCGGCGATGGCGATCTGGTGCTGAGCGGAACCGGGGCGATCACGGCCTATCTCGCGCGCCGCTATGATGAGACGGGAAGTCTCATGCCGATCGATCCGCAAGCCTTCGGCCAGGTGCAGATGTGGCTCGACTTCGCCGCGACGGCGCTGAAGCCCGCTTACGATGCGCGCCTGTCCGCCCTGTTTGGCATTGGGGGCGACCAAGATGCTCTCACAGCCTTAGCCCGTAAGTCTCTGCGTATCATGGATGATTTCATATTGCGGCGGCAGTTTACCGGTGCGGAATGGTTTGTCGGGGACGCGGTGACATTGGCTGATCTGATACTGTTCCCGGCCTTTGCTTTGTCGCGGGATTACGGCATTCAGCATGCCGAGTTCGACGGTCTGCGCCGATGGTCGCGCCGGGTTCGGTCGCTGCCGGGCTTCAAGTCCATGCCCGGCATTCCGGACTACCAATGATGAGCGAGGAAGCGAGATGAAACCATCCGCCGTCGATGCTGTCATCCGGGGCCTGAAGCGGGCAGGGGTCAGCGTCGTCTGCTATCTGCCCGATTCACTGTTCAAGGAACTCTATCCGGCCTTGGATGCCGACCCTGACATCCGCACCATCCGCGTGACAAATGAAGGCGAAGGCGCGGCAATCTGTGGCGGAGTGTTTCTCTCGGGCAAGCGCGCGGCGCTGGTTATGGAGAATTCCGGTCTGCGTGCGTCGGTCGAGCCCTTGGCGCGCATGGGGCTGGGTGCCGGCATTCCTGTCATCATGCTGATGAGCTATCGCGGCGAGTTGGGCGAGAACAATTGGTGGGCTATCCCGCACGGCATCACCATGGAACCGGTGTTGAATGCCCTGCGCATTCCCTATCAGGTGATCCGCGAGGAGGACGAGATCGAACGCGCAATCGTCGATGCGTTCAACTGGTCCTATGCGTCCTATTACCATTCGGCCGTGGCGCTGGGCGGGGGGATCGTCCGATGAAGCGCTTTGACTGCATGAAGATTTTGGCCGCTCGCCTCAAGGACGAGCTCGTCATCCTGTCGCTCGGCGGCAGCGTCGACGAATGGTACAACGCCGCCCCGCATATGCGCGAGGCGAGCCTGTTCCAACAGCAGCTTGGCTGCGTGACACCCGAAGCCTTTGGGCTGGCGGTCGGCCTGCCGCATCGCCGCATCGTCTCGCTCGATACCGATGGCGGCATGATGTTCAATCTCGGCATCCTGGCGACGCTGGGCAATGAGCAGCCGAAAAACCTGTTCGTCGTGGTCTGGGATAACGAGTGCTACCTGTCGATCGGGGGGCCACCGACCCATACCGCCACTGGCCGCGTCGATATCGCCGCGATCGGCCAGGGCTGCGGTGTGGAGCAATCTTACACCGCTCGGACGCTGGAAGAATTCGAGGCGCATTGTGCTGCCGGCCTCGCGTCCGACGCGCCATATCTCGTGGTGGCCAAGGTTCAAGGCACGGTCCAGCCCGACATCAAGCGCAAGCACAGCGATGGGCGCGAGGACAAATACATCTTCGTCCGCCATGTCGAGGCGACCGAGAACATCGTCATCATGGGACCGAGTGAGCATAATTGAGCAATCCAATGATTCTGGCCGGTGACGCGCTGTTGACGATGGATGCGGATAACCGCGTCATCCCCCTAGGTGCGCTGCTGATTCGCGATGGGCGTATCGAGGCGGTAGGACCGGTATCAGAACTCGCCCCCGCCCATCTGGAGGCGGATATAAAATACGTACCGCACAGCGTACTGATGCCGGGGCTGATCAACGCCCATGCGCATTCCGGTATCTTGCGCGGTACGGCCGAGCATCTGCCCGTGTGGGAGTGGCTGCGGCTGCATATCGACCCGATGCACCGGGTGCTGCAGGCGGAAGAGGCGGAAGCCGCGTCCTGGCTCTGCTATGCTGAATCGGTCCTGGGTGGCACCACCACCGTCGTCGATATGTGGCGGTTCATGGAAGGCAGTGCCAAGGCGGCAGAGGTGATCGGCAATCGGATCGTCGCCGTCCCCTATGTCGGCGAGCATCCCGATTACGATTATTTCGACACGCTCGATATGAATGAGGCGCTGATTGAAGGCTGGCACCGCAAGGCTGGCGGCCGTGTTAATGTCTGGGTGGGCTTGGAACATCTGTTCTATGCCGATGAGGCAGCACAGCGCCGCATCATTGAGATGGCGAAGGCGCATAACACCGGGTTCCATACCCATTGCAGCGAATCGGCCATCGAGCTGCCGGAGTTCCAGCGGATTTACGGCAAGCGGCCGATGTTCGCGCTACAGGATCTGGGCTTCTTCGAGGTGCCGCGCCTGTTGATCGCGCATGCCGTCTGGCTCGACCAATCGGAGGTCGATCTGATCTCGCGATACCCGGTCTCCGTCTCCCATAATCCCGCCAGCAACATGAAGTTAGCCAGCGGTTTTGCACCGGTTTCTGAACTTCTTGCGGCTGGTGTGCCGGTTGGCATTGGCACAGATGGGGAGAAGGAAAACAACAATTTCGACCTGTTTGAGGAGATGAAACTCGTCTCGCTGCTGGGCAAACTTCGGGCGAATGACGCAGCCGCCATGGATAGCTGGCAGGTGCTACGCATGGCGACAATCCTGGGGGCGAAGGCGATCGGTCTTGACCATGAAATCGGCTCGCTGGAGGTTGGCAAGCGGGCGGACGTGATCGCCGTCAGAACCGATACGCCGCGCATGACGCCGGTCTTTGCCGAGGGGCCGTATTTTAACTTGCAGCATAATCTGGTGCACGGCGTCCGCGGTCAGGATGTCAGCCTGACCATGGTCGATGGCGAGATACTGGTCGAAGACGGCGTGCTGAAAACCGCCAATCTTGAAGACATCATAGCGGAGGTGCATCGCGTGGTGCCGGGCCTGTTCGCGCGGCGTGCCGCCTATCTGGCCGAGCATGCGGAGGGCACGCCGCTTTGGACCCAAAAGGGCAAGAATTGAGAAGGATTGTAGCCCGTCATGCCTAAGACGACCGACCCTGTTGTCCTGAATGATTGGTATGCGGTGGAGAGCAGCACCGATCTTGGCTGTAGCCCCACCCGGACACGGTTGCTTGGACAGGATATCGAACTTGTCCGCGGTGCCGATGGCACGATCCTGGCGACAGAGGTTTTGGGCGAGGGTGAACGGAGTGCCGCCTTGCCGGTTCAGGAGAAATACGGATGCGTGTGGACAACGCTGGGTGCGCCGACCAAGCCGATCGTCGAAATCGCGGAGGCGGCGGAGCCTGATCGCCGGTTCGTGCCGTGCGGCTGGGTTAACATGCGGGCCTCAGGCCTGCGCGTGGTCGAGAACTTCCTCGATATGGCCCATTTCTCCTATGTTCATAACGGGATTCTGGGTGACGAGACCGACCCCTTGGTGCGCAACTATCAGAGCGAAATCCGGCGCGATGTCGATGAGTTATGGGCGACCAACTGCACCTTCTTCCAGCCCAAGATCGCGGTAACGCAGGAGAAGGGCGATTTCGTCCATCTGACCTTTCGCGTGCCATCGCCCTTCATCGTCATGCTGTACCGGGTGTGCCCGACGGCGCGTGATCGCCTCGATACGATCGCGCTGTTCATCCAGCCGATGGAGGATGGGCTCTGCCGGGCGCAGCCGGTGATGTATCTGGTCGACCCGGTATCGCCGCACGCGGAGCTGCTCCGCTTTGAGCAGGTGATCTTTATGCAGGACCGGCTGGTGGTGGAAAACCAGCGCCCGCTGCTGATGCCACTCGACACCGGCGGCGAAATTCCCGCCCGCGCCGACGCCTCGTCGATCCTCTATCGTCGCTGGCTGAGGGAGAAGGGTGTTCGCTTTGCCACGACGAGCAGTATGGCATGAGGCAGTCTCCGCGCGTCATTCAGCCGACCTCGTTAGCCGACGCGGTCGCCTGTTTTGCGCGGGAGGATGAGGCGCGGTTCGTCGCTGCCGGAACGGCGCTGCAACTTGAATGGGCCAAGGGAATTCCCACGCCTAAGACTCTGATTTCAATAGGAAAGTTATCCGGACTCGTGGGCGTTGATCATAGCGCCGCCGGCGTCCGTATCGGGGCGCTGACAACGCTTGGCGACCTCGAGCGTGACGGTGATTTTAGCGCCGCATTGCCGCTGCTGTCGGCCGCCATCCGTGGTGTTGCGGCACCGTCCATCCGCAACCTTGCCACGATCGGCGGTAATGTGGCCGGTCGAACGGGTTGCTTGCTGCCAGCGCTGTTAGCGGTCGATGCCACGCTGGAAGGGATGAGCGATACCGGCGCCTGGCGTCAGACGCTGGTGGAGTGGCTACGACATCCAACACGGCCTGGCGAGATTATCTCGGCCATCGATATTCCGCCGCCGGCGGAAAACGTCCGTTGGACGCAGCGGAAAATCGGCCTTCGTGCTGCGTTCACGCCGTCAATCATTGGTGTCGCCGGTGTGTTGGAACTGGCCCACTCCGTGGTTGTTTCGGCGCGGCTTGCGGTCGGGGGAGGCATCACGGCACCCAGTCGGTTGTTTGCCACGGAAGCGGAGTTGGTCGGTCAATCCCTGCCTGCCGTGGATTGGGGCAAACTACATGACATCCTCGTTGAGGAGATAGCAGCCCCGACCGACGCGTTCCGTTCTGGTCGTTACCGAAAACTTGTTGCCGGCAATGCACTAGTGGCGGGACTGGGGGGCGCTCTTGCTACGCGACGTCGGACGGGTAAGTATGTGACGGCAAATTCCACCGCGCCTTTGCCGACGGAAATCCTGCTCGGTAGGTCACACCAACCGACGCGCTGGCATACTCGCCCCGATGGTCCAGAGAAGGTCGCGGGGAGCTTCGCCTATCTGACCGACCATCGGACACAGGACATGCTGGTCGGGCGCATTCTGCGTGCCGGCCTGCCGCACGCACGGATCCTCGCGATCGATACAGGGCGTGCCGAAAGCTTGCCAGGCGTCGTCGCAGTGATAACACATCGCGATGTTCCGGGGCTCAACGCGTTCGGCATCGTGGTTCAGGACCAGCCGGCCTTTTGCCATGACAAGGTCCGCTATTCAGGCGACGTCGTTGCTGCCGTCGCTGCTGTAGACGCCGCAACAGCCGAAGCTGCTTTGGCGTTGATCGACGTCGCCTACGAGCCGCTTGCCGTGGTCGGCAGCCCGGAACAGGCGCTCGTGGTAGACGCGCCGCTCATCCATGCAGCGGGCAATTTACAGCGGGAGATCAATTACACGCGGGGCGATGTGCTGGCTGGTTTTAGCAGCTGTGCGCATATTCTGGAGGACACTTACAGCACCCCCCGCCAAATGCATGGGTTCATGGAAACGGAGGGCGGCTGGGCGATCTGTCATCCTGACGGATCGCTGGAGGTTCATGCGGGCGGTCAGCACGCGGCGCGCGACCGCCTGCAATTATCCAGGATTCTCGGCTTGTCGGAGGATAAAATCCGGGTGGTGACCAGCCCGACAGGCGGTGCTTTCGGCGGCAAGGACGAATTAACCGTGCAGCCGGCCTTGGCGTTGCTGGCGATCAAGGCTGGTCGTGCTGTGCGGATCAAATTAAGCCGAGCGGAATCGGTTGTCTGTGGCACCAAGCGGCATCCAATGAACATCCGCATGCGCACGGGCTGTGACGCCAAGGGACAGATTTTGGCACAGGAGGTTGATGTCATCGCCGATGCCGGCGCCTATGCCTCGCTCGGACCAGGCGTGCTGGAAACGGCGCTGGAGCATGCCGCAGGCGTGTATGACATCGCGAATGTGAAGACGCGCGGGCGTCTTGCCTATACCAATAATGGCGTTTGCGGCGCGTTTCGGGGATTTGGCGCCAATCAGATGAATTACGCCGTCGAATGCCAGATCGATCGATTGGCCGAGCTTTGCGGTCTGTCGCCCGTCGAAATGCGCCAACGCAACCTCAAGCAGCAAGCCTCCGCCGGCTATTTTGGTCAAGCCATTGCACCCAGCGAGCGACTGGCCGTCATGCTCAAGGCGGCCGAAGCAAGCCCGCTATGGCAGGCGGACCGGGAGGACCAAACCGATGAGGTGGTCGGCGTCGGCATGGCGATGAATTATCACGGAAATGGTCTAGGCTCGGTAATCCCCGATCCCGCCGGCGGCCGTTTGCGCCTTGCCAAGGACGGCCGGATCGAAGCGGTCTTTACGCTCGATGAAATGGGGCAGGGTTTGCTAGCCTCCATCGTCGCGACAGTCTCAGAGCAATTGGGTTGCGGGCGCGACGACATCCGTCCGGTGACCGGTGATAGTGCTGCTGGGCCGGATTCGGGAGCGACGTCTGCCGCGCGCAGCAGCTTCGTGGTCTGGCAGACGACAAGGATGGTGGCCCCCGCTTTTTTCGACCAACTCTGCGCAGCGGCGGCCGGTGCTCTTGGTTGCGAGGCCACAACCCTCAAACTTGCTCCCGGCGGCCTCGTTGATCGCCGCAGCAACAGGGGTGATGTCCTTCTCTCCTACGCAGATCTGGCTCAGCGGTTTGATAGCGACGCGCTGCCGAGCGCGGATGCGACTTTCGACTACCCGCGCACCGATTATGCCGCCGGCAATGCGCGGTTTCTCTTTGTGTCGGGCGCTTGCATCGCCCGGGTGGCAGTCAGCCGGATCACTGGTCAGATTCGCGTGCTGGATATCAATCAGCATTCGGCGGCGGGCCCAATCCTCGATATCGCGGCTTATCTCGGACAGCAGGAAGGCGGCGCTATCCAGGGCATGGGATCGACGTTGACCGAGGATGCATTGATCGAGAACGGCCTGTATGTGACCGGCAATTTCGACACCTACATGATGCCCGGCATCGCCGACGTGCCCGAACGCATGGTCGTTTATGCGCTGGAAGAGCTCGACGCCAATGATCCCTTTGGGCCGCGCGGCGTGGGGGAGCTCGGGATCGGCGCCATAACGCCGGCGATCGCCAATGCGGTATTTGATGCGATCGGAACATGCCCAACGGCTATGCCGATATCGCCCGAGCGGATTCTGGCCGCGATAAGTCCCAGCTGATGGTCAATTTTGTGCTGAATGGCGTGCGCAGGGCATGCCGCGCTCCGGCAGACGCCCGTTTGGTTGAGATACTGCGCGACGAATTCGGACTGACCGCTGCCCGCGCTGCCTGCGATATCGGCCGATGCGGAGCCTGCATGGTGCTATCTGGCGGCCGGCCGGTGAATTCCTGCCTTATCATGGCTTGGCAGCTTGAAGGGGGGGAGATCGTCACAGCGGAGGGGATCGATGCGAGCCTGGAAGGACGCGTCGTCAAGGCGGCGCTTACAGCGGAAAACGCGTTCCAATGCGGCTATTGCGCGCCAGCATTTGTCGTTACGCTGACCGCTCTGTTTCAGGAGGATCGGGTCGCCGACGAAGCCCGAATCCGCCGGGCTCTTGAGGGCAATATCTGTCGCTGTACCGGCTATCATTCCATTATTCGGGGCGCGTTGCGCGCCGGTGAAATGTTGGCCGAACAGGCCGGAGACAATGCATGACGCTGATCTTCGAACCGTCGACCCCGGGGGCTAAGGCCTTCCTCGCCAAGCCGGTAAAGCGCCACTGGATTGGCGGCGAATTTGTGCCGGCGTCATCGGGGAAGACCTTTGCCGCCTACGACCCGGCATCGGGCCAGATCGGAAGAGCACACGTCTGAACTCCAGTCACTCGAGCGTATCTCGTATGC
>CAIZEE010000208.1 GCA_903931835.1 uncultured Elstera sp. | reverse complement strand
ACCTTGCTCGAACAGATTCTCGCCTCTCACTCGGCAGTCGAGGGGACGCAGGAGCTCGCCAATATCCAACGCAACGTGATCGAGCTGAACGGCCGCGATGCCGATCTCGACAATCCGCGCTATCCCGGCATTCTGGCTGAGATGAAGTCAGGAGATTTTGCGCGCCTCGGTGGGGCCTATATCCGCGACACGCAGATCTATCGCAGTGGCAAGCCGTTCTTCATCGACAAAATGCCCAATAATTTCCGGCATATCGGCCTGATCCACCTGATGCTGCCCAATGCCAAAATCATCGATGCGCGTCGCGAACCGATGGCCTGTTGTTTCGGCAATCTGAAGCAGCTTTTCGCCAAGGGACAGGAATTCACCTATGGCATCGAGGATATCGCCCGCTATTACCGCACTTATCTCGATTTGATGCGTCACTGGGATGACGTGCTGCCGGGCCGGGTGCTGCGCGTGCATCATGAGGATGTCGTCGACGATCTGGAGGGCAGCGTTCGGCGCATCCTCGACCATTGCGGCCTGCCGTTTGAGCAGGATTGCGTGGACTTCCACAAGACCAGCCGAAGTGTTCGGACGCCAAGCTCCGAACAGGTGCGCCAGCCGATCTTCCGCGAAGGGCTCGATCAATGGCGGAACTACGAGCCCTGGCTCGAACCGCTCAAGGTGGCGTTGGGGGACGCGGTTACTCGTTATCGCGAACCCGTCTAACCTTCGAGCGTCTTTAGCAGGGCGTCGACCTTGATCGTTGCGAAGTTGGAATAGCTGTCGGAGATCGCGTAGGGCAGGACGATCTGGTCGTTGTGGCATATCGCGCCGCAGGTATAGACGACATTGGGCACGTAGCCCTCGCGCTCCGACGGCTGCGGCCTGACTAGCGGTTCGCGCGAGCGGGCCAGCACTTTGGAAGGGTCGTGCTTGTCGAGCAGGACAGCGCCGATCGAATATTTCCGGACCGGTCCGACGCCGTGGGTCAGAAGCAGCCAGCCTGCCTCAAGTTCTATAGGCGAACCGCAAGTTCCTATCTGTACGAATTCCCAAGGATATTTGGGCTTCAAGAACGCGATCCCGCCTTCCCAGGCATAGAGGTCATCAGATCGGATGAGGTAAAGATTCTCATTGTCCTGGCGGCCGATCATGGCGAATTTTCCGTCGATCCGTCTGGGAAACAGCGCCATGCCCTTGTTTCGTGCGGCGTCGCCCCTGAGCGGCGCCATCCGGAACGTTATGAAATCGGTGGTCTCGATCAGTTCGGATCGGATCGCCCGGCCGCTATAGGCAGTGAATGTCGCGTAATATGTCGTTCGTCCCTCTTCAACGAACTCGACAAACCGGGCATCCTCAATGCCGTTTGATTGTGCCTCCGTCACCGGAAAGATGACCCGTTCGCTGATATCGGTGTCGGGGTGAAAGCTGACCTCGACGTCGTCGCCCTCCGGCCGCGCGATCCATTTCGTCACCTTGGGAATCGCGGCGAGCCGAGCGGTCGGATCGATGGTGACGCTGCCATTGGCGGCGATCGTTCCTGACCGGAACGTCAGTGACGAAACGTGGCCCTCGCCGACTGAGCGCAGGCTCAGGACGAAACGGCGCTCGCCGTCTGGCACGTCGAACTGATCGGGATGCGTGACGATGCTCGGATTGAACAGGGCGGCTGCTTCGAAGGAATACTCGTTCATAAAATAGGCGCCGATCAGTTGGCGCTGCACACGGGTGAACTCCACATGCGGGCTGAACGCCTCCTCCATCTCCGCCGCGCGCGCTTCGAACGTCTCCAGCAAATTGCGGTGACGACCCTGGAAGTTCTCCAGCACTTCCGCGAGCTGGCTGGCCGTTGCCTCCGGATCCAGTGCTACCACCCGGTCGACGATATGGTTCGCCCGCGTCTTGTCGGTTGGATTGAGGTCGCGCGGCTCGGTTGCCGGCTTGAATGGGCGCACGACCACGCGTGCCGGGTCAGGGCGCAGATAGAGCGCCTGACGATTCAGAAATGTACCTTGTGACAAAAAGTCCTCGGTTTCTTTGACGCTGGTCTACCGGGCGTTTAAGCAGAGGCGACCTCGAGCGGAGCCCCTGCGCCGACGGTACCGCTGGCGTGGGCTAGCTCTCGTATTTCGGCGAGGCTGAGCAGATAGGCCAGAACGGACTCGCCGCCCCGGTTCTCGCTTGGACGATCCGGATGCAATCCGTCACGGCAGGCACCTGTTTCCAGATCGGCCAGGGGCGACAATAGATCATTACCGCCGATAAACCACGCGAATACGCGATGGGCGGTTGTTACCCAGGCAAGATCGCCGGTGGCGCGTTCTGCCGCGAGGCAGGCTGAGATCGTGGCCGCCGCCTCCAGCGGTTGCTGATCGAAAGCCCTGGGTGAGCTGCGTGTCTTACCGAAGCTTTGTGTGCCGACCGGGCGAAAATGGCCGGATGGGGCGGTCTGCTGGGT
The DNA here is from genome assembly GCA_903931835.1 of uncultured Elstera sp. Classification (GTDB taxonomy): domain Bacteria; phylum Pseudomonadota; class Alphaproteobacteria; order Elsterales; family Elsteraceae; genus CAIZEE01. Next base: position 1,726 of record CAIZEE010000208.1, on the reverse strand, counting down.
CATGAGCCAGCGCAAGGACCTGAGCCCGGCCTCACGGTAGGCCACATTGCCGGTTGCGATGCCGGTTACGATCAGCGCCTGGGGCAGGCGTGCGTTGTCGTATGAAAGCCCCTCTTCGAACCACACCCACTCGTCGGTTTCGACCGCGCGGATCAGCACGAGAAGCCGGTCAGCCAGGCTCTTTCGAATGCTGAGCGCGATACCGTCGCCCGGCGCTGACGCACAATAGGCGTCGAGTCCTAGCAGGGCGAAAGCCCAGGCCCGGGGAGAACTGAAGCTGTTCACCGTCGGTAAAGCCTCGGCGAACAGGGCAGCGGCCCAGCGGCGGCGCGACGGGCTGGAATCAGCGCCGCTGCAAACACCCAGCGCCCAGAGTGTCCGCCCGTGGCTGTCTTCTGACCCGGTATCCTCGAGCCATCGCCGGTCGAAGCTCATGAAGTTGCGGAACCGCCGCGTATCGGGGTTCCAGGCATGTTGGACGAAGGCGGCCAGCCGGGACGTCAGGATCTCGCTCAATGCCGCCTCGCCCGGGGTGTTGAGCGCACAGGCGAGCAACAGCGCGCGCGCATTGTCATCGATACAATAGCCGTGGGATCGGTCGGGTACGGAATGAATGGCATGCTGGAACAGCCCGGTATCGTCGCACATCGCGAGAAAGTGATCGAGCTGCATGTCCGGCGGATGGCTGCTTCGGAAGGCTGCTGCCGGTTCCAGTTTGGTGATGACGGCAAGCCGGCCGACCGCCTGAGCGTCCTCCAGCACCTCCAGATAGCGCTTAGCGACATTCTCCCAGGTCATCAATCTACTGGCCGCATAGGCGCGCAGGCGCATGGCGTCCCGCTTCGCGTCATCGGCCAACAGTCCGCCGATCGCACGACCGGTCGCCTCGGCATCGCCGAATGGCACCAGGATGCCGCGCTCGCCCGCCAGCAATTCGCGCGCATGCCAATAGGGGGTAGAGACCACCGGTTTGCCCAGGCCAAAACTATAGGCCAGCGTGCCCGAGGTCATCTGCGCCTCGTTCAGATAGGGTGTGACGTAGATGTCGCACATCGAGATGAGCTCGAGCAGCGTCGCCTGATCGACAAAACGGTCGAGGAACACGACATGGTCGGCGACGCCGAGATCGCGCGCGCGGGCGGTCAGGTCCTCGCGATAGCTCTCGCCCTGCCGCCGGATCAGATTGGGATGGGTGGCGCCCAGGACGACATAGACGGCATCGGGGCGGCCTTTCAGAATAGCCGGCATGGCGTCGATCATCACTTCGATGCCCTTGTTCGGTGACAGCAGCCCGAAGGTCAGGATGACGGTCTTACCGGAAAAGCCGTATTTCTCCTTAGCCTTGGTCTGATCACCTTCAACGAAGGTGAAATCGGGAATCCCGTGCGGAATGATCTCGATTTTGTCTGCTTCTATACCGTAATTGGTGGTCAGCAGTTCGTAAGCCTTTTCTGCCATCACCACGACCTTTGACGAGGCGTCGATGATCCGACCCAGGACCAGACGCTGCGCCGGGGTGGGTGCCACCAACACCGTATGCAGCGTTGTCACCACCGGCATGGTCAGGCGCTGAAGCAGCGCCATGATGTGCCCGCCGGCCTCGCCGCCGAAAATGCCAAACTCGTGCTGCAAGCAGACCGCGCCGAACCGCCCCTGGTTCAGGAAATCGGCGGCGCCGTGGTACTCGCTGATGGCCGTCTCGTGGATTTCGAAGGGGACAGAGGGT
>CAIZEE010000207.1 GCA_903931835.1 uncultured Elstera sp. | reverse complement strand
TTTCAAGGCGGCGGTCACCAAACCGGCCCAACGAAACGTCTTGCTGCATCTGATCCTCCAAGCGCCATGCTCAGAGAATCAGACTGCAGCTCTCAGCTCAAATGGAAGATGTGTGCATCCCATAGGCCCCGCTGGCGGAGAGGAGAAGACATGCGACACTCCCTCAAACTTCCCCTCTCTGCCCCGGCGGGGCGGAGAGGGTAGGGAGAGGTGGGGGCCGCCGCCCCGCGAACCAGCCTTAAGCTTTATGACGAAATGAAGTAGGATACCGTCGGTTCTCTCCTGATCGCCGTGGTCCGGCAGATGGGGCTTGAATGGCACGCAGTCTGCGGCTTGCGACCTTGGCAATGCTGATCGCCGGGGTGCTGGCTTGGATGCCCGGTTTCGCTCGGGCGGCAACGCCCGATCTTGATGCGGTGATCGCCCGCTATATCGCCTGGCGCGGCGGCAGCGCGTTTGTGCATGTGCGGAGCATCCATGAGACGGGCGAGGTCGCGACGGCCGGCCTGACCGGCACGATCGATGCCTGGACCGATGCGCGCGGCAGATCGCGCCAGACCGTTGATCTCGGCGCGGTCAAGCAGATCCATGCCGGCGACGGCAGGCAGGGCTGGTCGCTGACCACCGGCGGTCAGATCGAAAGCCGCCCGGCCGCCGAGGCGATGGATTCCCGGCGCGAGACGCTGCTCAACTTCGCCAGCGTCTTCGATGAGGCCAAGGCGGCTTTGCTACCCGACGAAACCGATGAGGGCCGGGTTTGGCGGGTGGTGCGCCTCACCTTCGGCGATGACGATCGCTATGATCTGTTTATCGATGCCGAGACAGGTGCGCTGGGCGGCTACCGCGCGCGGCAGGACCGGCGCACGCATGTCATCCATTTTAGCGATTGGCGGCTGGTCGACGGTGTGCGCATGGCTTGGACGCAGCGCCAGACATCCCAGGATGTCGAGAATAGTGCGACCATCCATATGCGCCAAATCACAGTGAACGACGATCCGCCCGATGACTGGCTCGATCGGCCAAAGGACATCCATCTCGCCCAGTTCAGAAACGGCGACCGGACCGAGTGGATGTCCTTCGAGTTTTTCGGGCGCAACCGCATCTTCATTCCGGCGACCGTCAATGGGGTCAAGACCAGCGTCATGCTGGATACCGGAGCCGGCACCAGCGCGATTGATCAGGAGTTCGCGACAACGCTCGCGATCGGCGGGCAGGGCCATCTCACCGCGCGGGGAGCAGGGGGCACCGCCTCGGCCCAGGTCGCGACCGGCGTGTCGGTGGCGCTTGGATCGCTTGAGCTCAATCTCACCATCGCCGTGCTGCCACTGACCGGCATGGAGCCGATCATGGGGCACAAGCTGCCGATGATCCTGGGCAAGGAGGTTTTCGCCGAAACCGTCGCCGAGATCGATTTCGCCCGCCAACGCATCGCGTTCTACCGCGCCGATACCTATGGAAGGCCGAAGCACACAACGGTCATCCCGCTGCAGATCGTCGAGGGCGGGTTGCGCGCCATGGAAATCTCCGTCGAGCACGGCAAGCCCATCCTGGCCCAATTCGACCTCGGCAATGGCTCGCCCTTGCTGCTGTTCCCGTCATACTGGACCACCCATGACATGAAACAGGGACGCGCCAGCACGGAGTTTCTGGATGGCGGCGTCGGCGGCATGGCGCTGGAGACCGAAATCAGCGTCGAGCATCTGTCGGTCGGCGGCTTTACCTTTGAGGATGTGCCGACCGGCCTGATCAACGCCGATGTGGCGGCCGCCGATTCAGTGCGGGTTCAGGCGAATATCGGCCTGCCGGTGTTCCGCCGCTTCCGCCTGGCCATCGATTTCCCGCATGACCGGCTGTTTGTGGCGCCGGAGCCCAACATATTCGACCGGCCGTTCGAAAAGGACCGGGCGGGTTTGCGCATAGAGCCGGCGGAAACCGGCGGCATCGTCCGCTTCGTCGCCCCCGGATCGCCGGCCGCAGCGCAAGGCTGGCAAATCGGCGATCACATCGCCGAGGTCAACGGCAAGACCCTGACCCCCCGCACGCTCGGCTGGCGCTTGGGCGAGCCCGGCACCAGGGTGGTGCTGGACGGCACCGACCATACCGGCAACCCGTTCCACCGGGAATTGGTGCTGGCGACGTTTTATTGAGGGGGGGACGAAGCGGCTAAGCCCGCTACTTCTTCAAATAATCCCGCGCCAGCACTTCGGCGATCTGCACCGCATTCAGCGCTGCCCCCTTGCGCAGATTGTCGGCCACGCACCAGAAACTCAAGCCATGCGGCACGGTCTTGTCGACGCGCATGCGGCTGACGAACACGTTGTCTTCGCCGGCGGCCTCGACCGGGGTGACATAGCCTTCATCGGCGCGGTGATCGATCACGGCGACGCCGGGCGCCTTTTTGATGGCTGCCCGCGCCTGCTCGACGGTGATGGCGTTCTCAAACTCGACATGCACCGCTTCGCTATGGCCGATAAACACCGGCACGCGCACGCAGGTGGCGACAACCTTGATATCGGGATCGAGGATTTTGCAGGTTTCGACCTGCATCTTCCATTCCTCCTTGGTCTGGCCGTCTTCCATGAAGATGTCGATATGCGGGATGACGTTGAAGGCGATCTGCTTGGTGAAGGTTTCCTTCTTCAGGGCATCGTTGACGAAGACGGCGCGGGTCTGTTCGAACAGCTCGTCCATGCCTTCCTTGCCGGCGCCGGAGACCGCCTGATATGTCGCCACGACGACGCGCTTGATCCGCGCAATGTCGTGCAGGGGCTTCAGGGCGACGACCAGTTGAATGGTCGAGCAATTGGGATTGGCGATGATGCCGCGCTTGGTGTAGCCCGCGATCGCCTGGGGATTAACCTCTGGCACCACCAGCGGAATATTGGGTTCCATGCGGAATTGCGAGGTGTTGTCGATCACCACCGCGCCGGCCGCTGCCGCACGCGGCGCATGAATCTTCGACACCGCCGCACCGGGCGAAAACAGTGCGATATCGATGCCCTTGAAATCGAAGGCCTCAAGATCCTGGACCTTCAGCACCTCGTCATCGCCGAACGAGACCTCACGGCCGGCAGAGCGGGTGGAGGCGAGGGCGACCGCGCGATCGACCGGGAAGTCCCGTTCGAACAGCGTCTTCAGCATCTCCTGACCGACCGCACCCGTTGCGCCAACGACGGCGACATTATATCCCACAACCGCTCTCCTCTAGATCTTAAGCCGTCTGAAGTAACCAGAAACTGGCGGTGTTACAAGACGCCCGGGCGCGGTCCAGATATATGACGATCGCATGACACGCTTGACCCGATCACGGGTTTGCCGCCATGGTCCGGCTCCATGCTGTCACGAATTCGCGAGACGCTTTATTTTATCGGTTCCCTGATCCGCAATCCCGTGCGGATTGGCGCTGTCGCGCCGAGTTCGCGCAGCCTTGCCCGCATGATGAGCGATTCGGTCGAACTCAACGCCGATGGCGTAGTGGTCGAGATCGGTGCCGGCACCGGCGTGGTGACCCAGGCATTACTCGATGCCGGCGTGCCGAGAGACCAGCTTTACGTGATCGAGCTCGATGAGCGCATGCACGCCTATCTGACCGAGCGTTTCCCCGGCGTCACCGTGCTGCATGGCGACGCCGCCAAGGTGCACGAGCTGATCCCGAGCAAGCTTCAGGGCAAGGTTACAACGGTCGTCTCCAGCCTGCCGGTGCGCGCCATGCCGTTCGGCGTGCAACAGGCGATCCTGAAATCCTCCTTCGACGTTCTGCGTCCGGGCGGCGTCTTCATCCAATATACCTATCCGCCGCGCTGCCCGCTGCCGGCCAATGAGCTTGGCCTCGCCGGCGAGAAACTCGGCCGCATCTGGCTGAACCTGCCCCCCGCCGCCGTCTGGCGTTTCCGCCAGCGCCGCGTCCGGGCGATGGCTTAAGCCGTCCTCAGTCCCGTCTCATCGGTGGCGGCAGAGCATTCCCCACTGGAATAAGCTGGGCGCGTGAGCGTTGTGCCTCGCCGCGCGGGGCGGACGCCGCGTAGATCTGCTTGGTCGCCTCCAGCAGCAACACCCCGCCGAAGCTCGGAAACCAGCGCGCGCCAAGCTTTTCCCAGGCGGGGGCGGAACTCAGGATCATGCGGCTGTTGGTTGGCGGCACCCACAGGCTGTGGGTCGACTGGATCGGCGTGAACAGGCTGTCGCGCAGCAATCGCGAAAGCTGGATTTGGGTATAGGGCGATCCGGCGCCGAATGGTGTGCGGTCGAGCCTGGCCCAGATGCCCCGGCGATTGGGCACCACCACCAGCAATTTGCCGCTGCCGGCCATAACGCGCCAGATTTCGCGCAGCGTGGCGCGCACCTCTTCGGAACGTTCCAGCATATGGATCAGCAGCACCCGGTCGACCGACAAATCCGGCAAAGGCAGCTCGGTTGGATTGACCAGCGTCACCAGATTGGGTTCCTGCTTGATCTGGTCGGGCCAGCGCAAGGCGCCCTGCGTCGCCGGCATCAATGCTACGACGCGCCTCGCTTCCTCGCGGAACGGGCGCAGAAAGGGCGTGGTGTATCCGAGCCCCAGCACGGTCATGCCGGAGGTGTTCGGCCAGAGCGAGCGGACGCGCCGGCGGACATGGCGGCGCACAACCTGGCCCAGACTGCCGAGGTAAAAGTCCCTGAGATCAACGACATCGTCAAACATGGTGGCGGCAGTCTAGAGGAGCCGCAGCGATTGGGATAGGTTAGCCCGGGTGAGGAGACCGCCCGATGACGCTCGACATCCAATTACTGCCGTTGCTGACCGACAACTACGCCTATCTGCTGCGCGACGCCGCGACCGGCACGGTCGGCGTGGTCGACCCATCGGAGGCGGCACCGGTTCTGGCGCGGCTGAAGCAATTGGGCTGGACGCTCAATTACATCATCAACACGCATCATCATCCCGATCACAGCGGCGGCAATCTGGAACTGAAGGCCGTCACCGGCGCCAAGGTGGT
>CAIZEE010000206.1 GCA_903931835.1 uncultured Elstera sp. | reverse complement strand
TCTTTTCTGCCTTCGCCAGATTAAGCGTCGCCTGCGTTGCCCATAGATCCATCACGCTCGGCTGAATCGGCACAATCACCAGATCGGCGGCGCGGATGACGACGCGGGCCTCGGTTTCGGTATGGGGCGGGCTGTCGACGACAACCAAGTCAAAACCCTTTGCCAGGCGCTCAATCTCCGCTGGTGCGCGCCAGCCGGTAATAGCGCTGACCTGCGGTGTGCCGGCACGAGCCGCCTGACGCGCTGACCTGACACCCTGCCAGCCGGTCAGGCTCGCCTGCGGATCGGTGTCGAGCACGGCAACCTTTTGGCCGAGCGCGCTCCACGCGACCGCCAGATGGATCGCCAGCGTCGTCTTGCCGGCGCCACCCTTTTGCTGGGCTATCGTGATGACTTTTCCGACCATTGCCGATGAAGTGTGCCCGCTGCGGAGCTCAGGCGCAAGCGCCGGTGCTGCGCTGCACTATCGGACCAGGAAATTGGTGAACTGCCACGGATCCGTGTGGTCGAGATAGGGTTCGTTGAACATGGCAGAGCGTTCCTTGAGCGGCGTCCAGTCGGTCGGCACGCTGGCGAGAGGGCCCAGATAATCGGCTGCGATCTCCAGGATTTCGCGATAGGGCAGGTCTTCCGGTTCGCGGTACCCGGCACGTGGGTTCTCGACCGCCCAGACGCAGGCGGAGATGACGCCAGCGCAAACTTGCAGCGCCGTGGCATTCTGGCCAGGCAAAATCTCGCGCGCCTGATGAATCGAAAGCTGGGAGCCATACCATAGGCCGCCGAGCCCATGGCCGAGCAGCAGCACGCCCAGCTCATCGATCCCATCGGTGATGTCGTCCTGCATGATCCGAGTCTTCAGGGGCGGCCGCCAGTCATGCATCATCACCTCACGCAGCGACACGATGGCGTCGGTTGACGGGTGGTAGGCGTAGTGGACGGTCGGCCGGTAGATAGGCTTGCCGTCGCGCCATTCGGTGAAATAGTCGCTCAAGGTCACACTCTCGCTATGCGAGATGACAAAGCCGAAAATGGCCCCGCCCTTGGGGACCCACGATCGCACCAGCGTCGACCCGCCCGGCTTCTGCAGATAGATGCAGTTGCCCGGACCATAGGTGTAGTGCTGGCCGAGAGGCGGCATTACCTTCTCATGCGTGCCCCAGCCAAGCTCCGCCGGATAATAGGCCTCGCCCCAATATCCCAGAACGCTCCAGGTATTGACGAACTCGTCCGGCTCCTTGGGCAGGCGTGAGCGCTGGGTATCGCGCTCGGCGATGTGGATGACCTTGGTGCCCGTACGATGCGCAAGGCGGGCCCACTCAGCCTTGGATTTGGGTTCGTCGAAGATCAGCTTCATGCGCTGGGCGATCTCGATCAGCGCCACTTTGACGAAATGATTGACGATGCCGGGATTGGCGCCATGCGTGACGATCGCGGTCGGGCCATCATTTGCCCAACGCTCGCGCGCCACGCGGCGGATGCGGAAATGACTGTCGTAATGCGTGCGTTCCCAATCCGGCAGCGTCGCATCCTCATATTTATCGGCCCAGGGCTCGAGTGAGGTATCGACGTAAAGGACGCCATGATCGTGGCACCAATCGATAATCTGGATGGCGTCGACGCCGGCGGTCAGGTTGATCGCCAGATCACCCTCCGCGAGATGATCGTCCAGCGTGGCGGCGAGATTGCCTGGCGTCAGTTGGTGGCGGACATAGTGCATGCCTTGCGCGGCAAAGGGCGCGAACCTCTCGGTATGATCGTCGTCTTCGAGCACCGTGATCCGGTTCAGCGGCATGTCGAAATGTCGCTCGATCACCGGCAACACGCATTGCCCGACACTGCCATAACCCAGCATGACGATGCGGCCGCCAAAGGAAACTTTATGCGGCATGGCTTGGAAAACCTTTGTGGAGTGCGGGTGGCAGGAACCGGCACCATTGCAAACGCCGGAGTGAGATAGCTGTTCCAGCCTGCTCATCTCGGCTAGATTGGTCGTTCAATAAGGTGGATGTGGTATGCAACCGTATAATCCCCGCCCCGTCGCGTTCGTCGTCGTTTCAACCGATCACGGGATGATGCTGGCCAATAGGCATGACTACCACGTAACCGCAGCTGGCCGATACGGCGTCTCTGATCAACTATTTCATCAATCATCTTATGATCAGGGAGAAGTGGACCTAGCCCTCCATCTGATCAATCTGCGCCGGAAAACCCGCGGCGACGGCATCGTTGCGATCGATTGCGGCGCCAATATTGGCGTCCACACCATTGAGTGGGCGCATTACATGCACGGCTGGGGTCAGGTAATCGCCTTCGAAGCCCAGGAGCGGTTGTTTTACGCGCTGGCCGGGAACATCACGATAAATAATTGCTTCAACGCCAGAGCCGTCTGGGCGGCGGTCGGCGCCACGGCAGGAATGATCAAGGTTCCCGTTCCCGATTATTTTGCGCCGTCGAGCTTTGGCAGCCTGGAGCTCCGCCCAACCGGTCAAACCGAATTCATCGGGCAGACGATCGACTATTCCCACGATAAATGCGTCGACGTGCGGATGACGGCAATCGACGATCTGGCGCTACCCCGCCTCGACTTCTTGAAGATCGATGTCGAGGGGATGGAAACGGAAGTGCTCGCTGGGGCGATAAACAGCATCGAGAAGCACCACCCGCATGTGCTTGTCGAGAAGGTCAAATCTGATGAGGCAGCGATCACGACCTTCTTTGAGCAGCGCGGCTACAAGCTATTTCCGCTGGGTCTCAACTTTGCGGCGATGCATCAAGACGAGGTCAGCGCTCAGTCGTCTGCGTAAGGGTTCTTGCCTTTCCGCAGAACCAGACGAACCGGCACGCCGACCAGGCCGAAATGATCGCGGAAATGATGCATCAGGTAGCGCAGATAGCTCTCCGGCAATTCCTCCGGCCGGGAGCTGAATAAGGCAACGGTCGGCGGCCTAGCTTTGATCTGCGTGGCGTAGCGGATCTTTACGCGCCGGCCTGACACGAGCGGTGGCGGATGCTGGTCGAGCGCGCGTTCCAGCCAGCGATTGATATCGGCAGTGCCAAGCCTGGTCGCCCAAAGCGCATGAAGTGCGAACACCGCCTCCATCAATTTGTCGAGGCTGCGGCCGGTCAATGCCGAAACCGTGACAACCGGAATGCCCTTGACCTGCGGCAGGGAGAATTCCAGGCGGTCGGCGATGGATTTGAGCACCGCTGTCTTATCCTCAACCGCATCCCATTTATTGACCGCGACGACCATGCCACGGCCTTCCTCGACCACCATCGACGCGATGGTCAGATCCTGCTTGTCGAGGCCGACCGTGCCGTCGATCACGAGTATGACGACCTCCGCAAAATTGATAGCGCGCAGCGTATCGGCGACGGAGAGCTTTTCGAGCTTGCTCGACACATGCGATTTGCGCCGAAGCCCGGCGGTATCGGTCAGTTTCAGGCTGCGTCCGCGATAGGTGAAGGGAACCGCGATCGCGTCGCGCGTCAGCCCAGCCTCGGGGCCGGTCAGCAGCCGATCCGTGCCGACGAGTTGGTTGATCAGGGTCGATTTACCGACATCGGGCCTGCCCACCACAGCCAATTGCATTGGCTTGGCGACGGTAGGATCTTCCTCCATTTCGTCCGCCGCTTCGTCGGGGCGATCAATCAGCGGAGCCAGCGCATCGAACAACTCCGACAGCCCCTCACCATGTTCGGCGGAGATCGCGATCGGTTCGCCGAGACCGAGTTCAAACGCCTCGATCAGCCCGGCATTGGACGCCCTGCCCTCACATTTATTGGCCACCAGGAAGATCTTGGCCTTGGAGCGGCGTAGACTCTGAGCAAAATGCCGGTCGGTCGGGGTGATGCCGACACGGGCGTCGATCAGCATCAAGGCGACATCAGTTTCCTCGATGGCGGCCTCGGTCTGGCGGCGCATGCGTTCGGCGATCGTGTCGCGGTCGGCCTGCTCCAGTCCCGCCGTGTCGATAACTTGAAAGGTTAGATCGCCGAGGTGGCCGATACCCTCGCGCCGGTCGCGGGTAACGCCCGGCGTGTCATCGACCAGGGCGATCTTCTGGCCGACCAGCCGATTGAACAATGTCGATTTGCCGACATTCGACCGGCCGACTATCGCGACGCGAAGGAGCTTAGCGATAGGCTGCGAGATCGCCGTCATCCGTCAGGATATAGAGCGTACGATCGGCCACGATTGCCGGCAGCGAGGTCTTACCGGACAGCGTCTGCCGCCCCAGAATCTCGCCGGTATAGGGCGAAATCGACAAGGCGGAGCCGTCCGATCCGGTTACGATCAACCGATCACCCGCGAGCACCGGGCCAGCCCATGTGATGGCGTCCTCCTTGGCTTCTTCATCCTCCCATTCGGGCAGCTTAGTGCTCCACCGCACCAGGCCCTGATCGCGCGTCAGGCAATAAAGCTCATTGCCGATCGACAGGACATACAGGAAGTCGCCGGCGACCCAGGGCTGCTGCTCACCCGGAATCTCTCGATCCCAAATGCGCTCGCCGGTACGCAGATCAATATCCGCGATACGGCCGGAATGGCTGATGGCGAAGACCATGCCGCGATCCACCACCGGGCGGGCGCGAATATCCGCGATCGCCGAGACCGCGTCGACGCGACGGACGGCTGTCAGATTTTCCGACCAGGCGATGCGGCCCGTTTCCGACCGCAGCGCAAATAATTCACCCGAACTATAGGGCGAGATCACGATTCCGTTGCCGACGGCCGGGCTCGCGCCGCCAAGCAATCCGGCGGCCTCGTTGATACCACTTTGCGTCCACAGCTTCGTGCCATCGACGGCAGACAGGGCGACGGTGGAATTGTCGACGGTCACGAGGAACAATTTGTCGTCGCTAAAGGTCGCAGCCGCACGCAACGGCGCGGGCATGTTCTGACGCCAGATTTCGCGACCGTTACGGATATCGAGGGCAACGACCTGGGCAAAGCCGGTGGCGACATAGATGCGATTGCCGCCGATCGAAATGGCGCCGCTGACCACGGACATGTCGGCACCGGGCGGCGCGACATTGGTCCGCCATAGCGTACTGCCATCCTTTGCGTCAAAGGCCTTGATCGTGCTTTCCGTATCGATTGTGTAGACGCGGCCGTGATCGACGATCGGCGTCGACATCAAATGGGTGATATCGCCGTCGGAGCCGGAGCCGATACTGACTCGCCAAGCCTGTTTCAGATTGTCGCCAAGATCGAGATGCTGCATGGCGTGATCTGGTAAACCGCCGCTTTCCGACCAAGCGTGATTGACCCAGGGTTGCGGCAGATGAACCGTATCGTTGGCAATGCGCTCGTCGGGCTTTACCTCCTCATCGGTCTGCAGCACCGAGATGCGCTCGCCGGGAAGCTTGGTCTTTGAGGTATCGCTGTCGAACGCGTCGCAACCGGCCAAGAGAGCGGCCAATGCCAGCACCGCCGGCGCCGCCCGATAAAATCTGATCATGCGGTTTCCCATTATGACGAACCGAGCGCAGCCAGAAGCTCGGCCGCGCGCGCGCGGATGTTTTGCGGCGCCGTGGCGTCGTCGGCAAGCTTGGTGAAGCTCGCCTTCGCCTCAGCCGTATGACCGGCTTTCAGATCGGCCAATGCCAGCAATTCCAGCGCCGAATAGCGCCAGGGATTGGTCGGCTCGGTCAGGCCTTGTAGCCGCGACTTCAGGGCTTCCGGCGTTTCCCGGTCGACCCTGAGATAACCCGCCGAAAGCGTCGCCAGATCGCGGAATACCGTCTCAAGCTTGGTATCGGCCGCAATAGCGTCATAGGATTTCAGCGCATCGTCGATCTTGCCGCTACCCGCCTCCAGCGAAGCCGCGTCAAGCCGGGCCAACACGGCATAGCCACCCGACGAAGTAGACGCCACACCGGACAGCGCCGCCAATGCGGCGTCGGCATCACCCTTATCGGCCAATGAAAGAGCCGCCGAGAATTTATTGCCCTCAGCCGCGCGAACGCCCTGCTGATGATCGCGCCAGCCGACATAGCCGGCGCTGCCCAGGACGATCGCCAACGCCACAAGAGCAAAAGCGAGACTGTAACGCTTCCAGAAATTCTGGAGGCGTTCGGCTCTTAAATCTTCCTCAATTTCCTTGAAGATATCCGTCACTTATCGGCTCCCGATGCCATCGAAGCGTGGGCGCTCGAAGCAGGGCGGCAAACTAGCGCGTTGCCCAGCCGAACGCAAACCAGACTTCAAGGAGCGGTGATATAGGAGAAAGCATGGTCACCGCGCAAGGTAGCACTCATGCCAACAGCCGCCGGCAGGCCGCACCAGTCTTAAGTGGGCTTAGTGAATATGCCGCAGGAATTCCTTGAGCGTCGCGATCTCGCTCTTGGTCTTCTCCAGCGCCGCCAGCATCACGTTTTCGCGATACATTTCATAGCTGTAGCCGCGCGCCGCCTGAATATTCGGGGGCACTGTCTTAACCAGCTCATCGGTGCTGCCGCTATCGGCGTTCTCATCGGGCGACTGATCGGTCAGCGAGATCAACTGCTCCCGCAGCTGCGCCAGCTTGACGTTCTGCGCATCCAGAAGCTTTTGCTGCACGATCAGCAAGGCTTCCTTCTGATCAAGATCGGCCTGCAGCTTGTCGGCATAGCTGACTTTGTCATGCCGAAGCTGCAGATCGTCGGGATTGGGCGAGGATTGTGCCGCGTTGTAGTAGCCCGGACGCGACTGCGCATGTGCCGCCTGGCCCGTCATCTGGGCCGCAGCCAGCACGATCGCACCGAACAATACCGGCTTAAAACCACGCCGCACGATGGATCCCCTCATAACACCGATACCTTAACTCGATAGCTCAGAATTGGTTAATATTTTGTATAATCTTATTTTATTGCCGAAAAGGCAGTCGGCGATAGGAAGGAATTCGCGATATTGGCAACAATTGGCCCGTTCTTTTCCGTCTCCGTGCGCGCCTTGATCCAATCCTGGTCGGCGGCGAAGGCGTTCCACTTGGTCTCGCGGTCGGCGAGCGACTCCCATTGCAGCATATAAACCAGATCGTGGTTGTTGGGCCCGACCAGCGTCGTCCAGAAACCAACCTGCTTGATCCCGTATTTGGCCCAGAAACCAAGCGTCGTATCATTGAAACGCTTCAACAGATCGGGCAACCGACCAGGCAAGCAGGAATAAACGCGCATCTCGTAAATCATGTCGGACCTCACTGATGAGCCGGTCGCCGGGGCTGACCTGATAGAAGCCGTGAGAATGTCGCCGCGATTTGCGCGAGGCAATAGGCGATCTAGGATCAACCGTTATAATCGGATCATGGAACAAAGCGCCGAACAATCGATACACGCCGCGCATGGTATGGGCTTTGAACGGGTTGAGCCCGACTGGCCGCAATTGACGCTGGATGAGGTTCGCCAGGTTGCTCAGCGCTACCCAGGCATCGCCGAACCCGAAAGCCTGATCTGGCACAGCCCTCGCCCCTTCTCCGCTGCCGCCATAGCGATCACTAAGACCGGCCCCGTCTTCGTCAAGCGTCACCACCGGCGCGTGCGATCCGTCGAAGGATTGAGGGAGGAGCACCGATTCATCGCCTATCTGCGTGACAGAGGAGCCCCGGTCGTTGACATGCGGGTCAATGATGCGGGCGACACTGTGACGGCAGATGGCGATTGGGTCTATGAGCTGCATCGCGCGGGGGGCGGCCAGGATCTCTATCGTGACGCGATATCCTGGTCGCCGTTTCAGTCAGCCGCACATGCCCATGCCGCCGGCCGGACGCTGGCGGAATTGCATAGCGCAGCTCAAGGCTTCGATGCGCCGAGGCGGTCGGAGGCCGTCCTGGTGACAAATTTCGATATACTGGCGACTGCCAGCATCGTCGACGCCATTGCTGAGTTTGCCAACCATCGTCCGACACTCGCCACCTATCTGTCGAAGCGTAACTGGCGAGCAGCGCTGGCCGATTCTGTCCTGCCGTTTCATCGCAGTCTCGTTCCACATCTGGGCAACCTGCCACCGCTATGGACGCATAACGACTGGCATGCTTCCAATTTGCTGTGGCAGCAGAAAGACGGTGAGGCCCGGGTAAGCCTGGTCTTCGATTTCGGCCTGTCGGATCGTACGACCAAGCTGTTTGATTTAGCGACCGCCATCGAACGCAATTGCGTTCAATGGCTGAAGCTCGACGAAGACCCCGCCGGTTTGATCGATTGGGGCGGTCTGGACGCCCTATTGGACGGGTATGAAACCGTCTTTCCCTTGAGCCAGGCCGAGGGCGCGGCGCTCGCAGCCCTGCTTCCGATCGCGCATGTGCCGTTTGCGCTAAGCGAAACCGATTATTTTCTTGAGATACTCAACTCGCCAGAAAAGGCCGATTTGGGTTGGGATACCTATCTGCTCGGCCACGCCAGATGGTTCGCAGCGCCGAAGGGCCGGCAGCTTCTTGACTATCTTCGGCTGCGATTATCCGCGCGCGATTTAGCTTAGGAAATCATCTGGACATTCTCATTTTTGGGAATATCGTCCAAATATGGAACACAATCTCACTAACCAGACCGGAACGGATGCGCGTCTCGCCAGGCGCTTGCGCGAATTGCGCATGGTGCGGCGCTGGTCGCTGGAGGAGTTAGCGACACGCAGCGGCATCAGCCGCGCAACCCTGTCCCGGACCGAAAACAATGAGGTCAGCCCGACCGCCGCTGTCCTAGGTCGCCTCTGCGCGGCATTCGAGCTGACGATGTCCCGGTTGTTGGCGGAGGTTGAGGCGGACAGCCCGGCGCTGGTTCGACCGGAAGATCAGCCGATCTGGATCGATCCTGAGACCGGTTTTCGCCGCCGGTCGATCTCACCACCGTCCCCCGAATTCGATTGCGAGCTGATCGCCTGCGAACTGCCCGAGGGAGCTGAGATCATCTATCCAGCATCACCACGCCCGGGTCTCGAACATCACCTCTACCTGGAAGCGGGAAATCTGGAATTGACCGTTGACGGGCGGCCTTATCGGCTGGAGCCTGGCGATTGCCTGCGTTATCGTTTGTATCAGGCGAGCGCGTTCCGAGTTCCGGTAGGTGCGGCCGCTCGTTATTTCCTGGTCATCCGATGACCGCGTCTGCCATTGACATTGTTTCCCTCGACAGCACGGGGCTTGAACGGCATCTGGACCGGCTTGCCGAAATCCTGCGCGCCTGCGTTCATGCCGGGGCCAGCGTCAATTTCATCCTGCCCTTTGAGACGCCGCAGGCACGCGAATTCTGGCTGACCAGAACAGCCCCTGGCCTCGCCGCCGGCACGCGTATCCTGCTGATCGCGACGATCGACAATGAAATCGCCGGCACCGTCCAGCTTGATTTAGCGACCCCGCCCAATCAAAGGCACCGGGCGGAGGTGGCGAAATTGCTGGTTCACCCGGATTACCGTCGCTGCGGCATCGCCCGCGCCCTGATGTGCCGCGTCGAAGCGTTCGCAAGCGATCGCCAGAGATCCTTGCTGACACTCGACACGGCCAGCGACGCCGCTGAAAGCCTCTACGCCGAGCTTGGCTACGAACGGGCCGGCATTATTCCAGGCTATGCACGCGGTCCGCTTGACGATCGCCTGGAGACGACAGTCATCATGTTCAAGAGACTCGCCACCTAGTGCCGCTGCAAGACGATCCTGATCGCTTCCTGCAATACCGGATCATCCGGCCCTTCCACGATCGGGGTTTTGATCGCGATATCGGGGACCACGCCGCGCGGCGTCAAATCGCCGTTCGGACGGATGATATTCGCCTTGGGAAAACCAACTTTCAGGCCGGTTTTCGGGAGTTCGAACATCTCCATCGCGCCATAGGTCGTCGCCAGATCCGCCGTCTCCTCGCCCAACACCGTGCCGAAATGGAAGTCCTGCACGGTCGCGGCAACGGCCACGGTGTTGGAATAGCTGTTGCGATTGATCAGGACATAGACGCGTCCCTTGAATCGCGGCTCGGGTCCGGGGGCAGTCGGCGGCTCGGTGATGGTAATGACCTCACCCGGCTTTGCCTTGGCGTAAGCGGCCGCGTATTTGGCTGAGATGCTAGCCTTGTCATCGGGAGCAAGCGCCACCCGTGCGGCGTTGGAGGCAATCGCCGCCTGGCTGACCTTAATCCTGAAAGCGGAATTGAACATGAAGGGACAGTCGGCGAACCATCTGACCATCAAATCGCTGAACGAACTGTCGCCACCCGGATTGTCGCGCAGGTCG
>CAIZEE010000205.1 GCA_903931835.1 uncultured Elstera sp. | reverse complement strand
GCCGGACCATCGACATCGTCGGGCCCGATGCCCCAGGCCTCGCCCATGGCACGGGCGCGATGGTCATAGCTGTGATGAGTGTGCAGCACGCCCTTGGGCTTGCCGGTGGTGCCAGAGGTGTACATCACCATCATCACTGCCGATGGATCGACGGCGGGTAGCCCGGCCTCGTCAACAACGCCGTGGCCCAGCACTGCGTCCCAGGTCAGGTCGCCCTTGTCGCGCACCACCACCACATCGCGCAGATCGGGCAGGGCGCTGCGCAGGCCATTCATCATTGCCGGATAATCGTGCCTGCGGAAGGTGCCGGGCACGAACAGCAGTTTCGAACCGCAATCGGCGAGGATATAGCCCAGTTCGGATTCGCGATAAATCGGCGGAATCGGATTGATGACCAGCCCGGTCATGCGCGCAGCCAGCGCGATCACCGCGGTCTCGGTCCAGTTGGGCAATTGGAATGAAATGACATCACCCGGCACCAGCCCGCGCGACAGGAAAAAGCCGGCCAGCCGCAACGCCTGATCCCAGCATGCACGCCGGGTCAGCCGGTGATCGCCTTCGATCAGCAGCACGCGATCAGAATCGACGGCCAGCGTTGCCCGCGCGGCATCGACCAGCGTAGTCTTCGCCCAATGACTCTCCGACAGATAACGCTGTGCCAGTTCATCCGACCAGCGCGTCGTAAAGCCGCTGGGATCAGTCCGCATTGTCCATTTCATGCCGGGCTCCCGAAATTATTGTGTTCTCGCCGCTCTAATCGAGCAAAACGGTCCGTTGTTCCTGCGATGCGGTTTCGATCGCATCAAGCAGGCGCGTCAGGCGAACCGCCGCTGCGAAGTCCGGCACGCTATGCGTACCGGTGCGAATATCGCTCTCGAACTGCGACCATAGCTGCGCCACATTGATCGGTGCGCCGACCAGTCCGGTCGCGGCAGGCGCTGGCGTCATGGCATCCAAAGACGAACAATGGACCGTCAGCGCCGCACATTGATAGCCGCCGGGATGATGGCCCTGGATGTCGAGCGTTCCGGCAGTGCCGCGCAATTCGAACCGCAAAGGAATGGGCTCGCCGCCGATGATCTCGACACTGGACACGCAACCGCCCCGGTGCGTGCCGGTGATCAGCATGTGATCGGCGCAACTGCGCGTCACGGTCTCGCCAGTACCCGCGATCTCGACGGTGCCCTGCAGGATGGAATTGCGCGCCGACACTGCGACATAGGCGCCCACCACGGCTTCCACGGCGGCCAGCGTATGCCCGCCGGCGATGGTCGCCAGCGTTGCCCCGTTCCGCCGGTCCTGCAGATAGGCGTAATGCGGCGGCGCGATGGTGCCCCAACCGGCGGTCGATGACACCACGCGCAAATTCAGGGGACGCCCGATGGCCCCGTCGCGGACCAGCTTGGCAGCCTGCTGCACACTCACCGAGTTGGCACCCTGCAAGCCGATCGCGACATGGACCCCGGCGCGCGCGACGGCGTCGGCCAATTCCTCCGCCTCGGCCAGATCGCGTGCCAGCGGCCATTCGCAATAGACATGCTTGCCAGCCGCCAGCGCCGCCAGCACGATGGCCCGGTGCTCGGGAACCTTGACCGTGACCGCGACGATATCGACGTCGGGGTCGCGCGCCATTTCCAGCGAATCGCCATAGGCTTTCGCCGCACCGAAGGTTTCCGCCGCAACATCGGCAATCGCCTGATCGCGGGCGGAAACGGCGTAGACTTCGATACCGGGCAGAGTCTTCAGCGCCGGGAAATGCGTATCGCGCGCCCAGCCACGCTCCGCATTCGCGCCCGCCACGGCCAGCTTGAGCGGCTGCATGGTCAACGCCCCCGTGGCAGGCCGAGCACGCGATCGGCGGTGATTTCCCGTTGGATTTCGCTGGTCCCGCCGGAAATGCTGAACACCCAGCTCCACAGATAGTCATAGGTCCATGGGTGAGCAGTACGGTCGCCGTTGAATTCCAGGAAGTCCCAGCCCAGCATGTCGCCGACCACTTCGCTCAACGCCTTGTGCGTGGCGGTAACCATCAGTTTCATCATCGAACCCTTGGGCCCCGGTTCCTGCGATCGATCGGATTCTGCGATGTCGGCCAGCGTCATCGAACGGATGGCTATGGTGTCGGCCTTGATCGACGCCAGCCGCTGGGCAATGCCGTCGTCCTCGATTGCAAGGCAACCGTCGGCGAGGCTCAGCTTGCCGGCCAGTTTGATCGCGCGACACACGCGTTCGTACAGTTCCAGTTGATCGCCGATAAAGCCCAGCCCGCGCTCGAACGACAATGTCGCCAGCGCGGTTGACCAGCCCCGGTTGATGCCCCCCACGACATTGGCGACGGGCACCCGCACATTGTCATAGAACACCATGTTGACATGCTCGTCCTGCATCATGGTGCGGATCGGCTTGATGTCGATGCCGGGTGATTTCATGTCGCAAATCACCCAGGTCAGGCCCTTGTGCCGCTCGGCATCGCCATCGGTGCGGATCAGCAGTTCCTGGTAATCGGCATGCTGCGCGTCGGTGGTCCACATCTTGGCACCGTTCACGATGATATGGTCGCCATCGACCTGTCCACGCGTTTTCAGCGCGGCAAGGTCCGACCCGGCATTCGGTTCAGAAAAGCCCTGGCACCACAGCGCATCGCCGTTCAGGATTTTTGGCAGGTGAAACGCCTTTTGTTCGTCGGTGCCGCGCGCGATCAGGGTCGGGCCGGCGTGCATCAGGCCGATATAGGTGGTATTGATGTAATGCGGGGCGCGGGCGCGGGCCAGTTCCTCGTACCAGATGACCTGTTGCAGGCCGGTCAGGCCCAGGCCGCCGAACGCCTTGGGCCAGGCAACGCCGGCCCAGCCATGGTCAAACATCTTGCGCTGCCAGTCGCGATCGAATTTAGCCGCCAGATGCTGCTGCGTTGGTCGCTGGTCCTGCGGAACGTTATCCGCCAGCCACTCGCGCGCACGGGCGCGAAACCCCAGATCGGCCTCAGAATAATGCAGGTCCATTTCAGGCGTCCAGTCAACGCCAAGCGGAAGGCAAATTTGGCCGTTTGTAAATCTCGGATTTCCCCCAACATGACAATGTCAGGATCAAGCCGCAAGGCGCAGCGCATAATTTCGGCAAAAGTTTTTTCACGTTGTTCATCTTTGACCGAGGCCGAAACACCAATCTGACGCGCACCGATCACACCCCCTTCTGGTGGATCTTCAATCATCAGGCAATTGACCTGCATATTCGTTTCAGCCATACGCCGATTAAGACAAACACGCAGCGTGGTCGTTTTACCCTGGTTAACAGGACCCGAAAACACGCGAATGCCCCCAGGAACGGCACGCAAACTTTGGATAATTTTGAGTTGCTCTTGAGAAAAACCGAGGGAGTCAACATCGGCCATAACAAAGTTTTCACCGAAGAGATGCGCTGAGTCATACTGCAAGCGCATATC
>CAIZEE010000204.1 GCA_903931835.1 uncultured Elstera sp. | reverse complement strand
CAGGCAGGCGGCGGATGAGATGCCGAGAAAGAACTCAACAAACCCGGAATAGACGGAATTGAGCATCCACAGCTTGAGGCCGGTGCCGAACAGCGTGCGGGCGCTCGAGATCGACCGGCCAAGGAACAGATTGCGCGCCTGAGAGAAGCGCAGATCGAGGTTCTTCAGATAGATGTTGGAAATCCATCCAAGGAACGTCTCCTGATTGGCCATTTGCATCAGGAAGGTGTGTTTGCGCCAGTTCGAATAGACCGCGATCATGCCGGACAGGACGGCCATCTCGATCAGCAATATCCAGAACAAGGCCGGCTTCAGCAGATAGACGACGATCAGCATCAAGACGAGCTGAAACCCCGCCAGCGTCGCCGAAACCACGACATCCTTGATCAGATGCTGGATCACCGACACATCCGCAGAGACGGAGGCCAGCACGCGGCCGACGCCGATCTGCGCGACCTCGGCATAGCGGCCGCGCAGCAATGTGGCCGCGACATCGCCCCGGATTCTGCGGATGAAACGCTCGGACAGGCGGGTCGAGCGAAACTCGCCGGTCAGCCGAAAGCCCAATATCAGCACTTCGACCGCCAGGATCAGCCCGGCGAAGACATAGACCAAGCCATCGCCGCCGCCCGCCCAATGGCGCAGGGTCTCCTCCCAGCTTCCGGATTCGGGTGTCTCGACCAGCACCTTGATCGGCAGAGGACGCAACACAACCAGCAGGGTTTGGACGGCCGACAACAGCAGGATCGCGAGCAGCCGCAGCCGGTAGCGCCGATCGTAACCGATCAGCAGACGGTCAATATCACGCAGGATCATGGGAAGGTGACCGTCGCTGGCGGATCATCGCCAGAAAATACGGACAGATCCTTGTCCATATGCTCCGGTAGGTTCTGGTAGACTTCTGACTGTGCCTGCTTCACACGTTCACGCTTGGCTTTGAATGGCTTGAAACGCTCGTTCAGGCTCTCGAACAACTGGTCCATCGCGATCTTCGACGTAGCCTCGTCCATCTGCTTGGCGACCGCTTCCGAGGGACGGTAGCCGGGCGGCTTTTCCTTCAACGCCTGGAAGGCTGCGCCGAGTTTGCCCAGTAATTCAGGCGAAACATCTGGCGGCACACCACCCGATCGTCCTTCCGGTTCCGGCTCGGCCGGAGCTTCCGGCAGTAAAATCACACGGGCACCGGAATGATCTAAATTATCCTCGGCTGACGCTGTCGCGCCGATGAGCAAGGTAGCAACAACGCCGATCCCGAACGCACGATGGCTCAAGGCCGCTCCTGGATCAGCAACCGGGCAGCCAAGCCGGCAAAGACCGTGGCGGTCAGCCAGCGCTGTACCCGGTCGAAGGCGGGCTTGCCGCCCAGCCACAGGCGGGTGCGATGGGCCGCCATGATGACGATGGTCATGACCAGGATGTTGATCGCGTTGAGCAAGGTGGCAAGGAGTATGATCTGCCAGAACGGCGATCCCATCATCGGATCAACGAATTGCGGAAACAGCGCCAGGAAGAACACGGCCACCTTGGGATTAAGCAAATTGGTCATCATCGCCTGACGGAACAGTCGTGCGGCACCGAGCGACGGAATCATGCCAGGTGCTTCGGTACCAGGTTCCCGGGCGCGCTGGCGAACCGTCTGTACCGCTAGAAACAGCAGATACACGGCACCGACAATCTTGATCAGGGTAAAGGCGCTGGGCGCTGCCACAAGGAGTTCCGAAATGCCGAGCGCCGTTGCGATCGCCCAGATATAGACGCCGGCGCTGATGCCAAAGAGCGAGGCGAAGCCGGCCCGTTTGCCTTGAGCGACGCTTCGCGTTGCGATGAACAGCATGTCGGGGCCGGGCAGCAGGCATAGCGCCAGACCAGTCGCGGTAAAGGCCAGCAGCGTCGTCGTCGCAATCGGCATAGCGGTCCTCAGATCAATGGTCGCGCAGGCTGCACCAGGCAGGGGTGTGGTCGGATGCTCGTTCCCAGCCGCGCGGTACCCGGTCGATCCCGGCATTCTCCAGCCGATCAGCCGCCTTGGGCGACAGTAACAGATGATCGATCCGCAAGCCCTCATCACGTTGCCAGCGCCCGGCTTGGTAATCCCAATAGGAATAGAGATGCGGGGCGGGGTTGAGGGCGCGGATGCTATCAGTCAGGCCGAGATTGATCAGCCTTCGGTACTGCGCGCGGCTTTCGGGCTTACACAGCGCATCGCCGGCCCAGCCGACCGGATCGTAAACATCGATATCGGTCGGGCAGATATTGTAATCGCCGGCCAGCACGAACGGGATGTCCTCGGCCAGCAGCGATTTCGCGTGATCGACCAGCCGGCTCATCCAGGCGAGCTTATAGGGATATTTCTCGGTCTCGACCGGATTGCCGTTCGGCAGATAGATCGACGCGATGCGGATGCCCGCGACGTCGGCCTCGACATAGCGCGCCTGTTCGTCCTCGGGCGCTCCCGGCAGGCGGCGCTGGGTCACCGTGATCGGGGTGCGCGAGAGAATGGCGACGCCGTTATAGCTCTTCTGCCCGACCACGACGGCCTTATAGCCGGCCCCGGTCACTTCCATCAGTGGAAACTCGTCCTCGACGCATTTCAGTTCCTGCAGCAGCAGGACATCGGGAGCAGCGGTTTCCAGCCATTGCAACAGCAAGGGCAGGCGCGCCTTGACTGAATTGACGTTCCAGGTGGCGATACGCAAAGGACGCGCTTAGCCGATCGAGAAGGAATTGCCGCAGCCGCAGCTCGATTGCGCATTGGGATTGCGAATCTGGAAGGACGCGCCGGCCAGATCTTCGACGAAATCGATCACCGCACCACGCAGCAGATCGAGCGAGGTCTCATCGATCACCACCGTCGCCTGCTCACGCTTAAACAGTCGGTCATCGGCATTCACGGCATCGTCGAAGCTGAAACCGTATTGAAAGCCGGAGCAGCCGCCGCCCGAAACCGCGATGCGCAGCTTCAGATCCTCAACACCCTCGGCCGCCACCAAGGTCGCGATGCGCTTTGCCGCAGACTCTGACAGCTCAATCTCGGTGGTGCTCATATCCGGCTCCTCATTCAACAGCTCCATAACTAAGCACGATGGGGGCCAAGGTCAAATGGCATGGTGCCCTCTCATTGACTGACTGTAATCGGTCGATTACATTTAGAGCTATGCTTACGATCAAGGCACTTCCGGAATTCTCGAAATGGCTTGATGGCCTGCAGGATGGAAGAGTGCGTGGTGCGGTGTTGGCGAGGATCAAACGCCTTGAGTACGGCCTTATGGGCGATGTCGAACCAGTTGGCGATGGCGTTTCCGAACTGCGCATCCATATCGGCGCCGGCTGGCGGATGTACTTCACGCAGCGCGGAACCCAATTGATCGTCCTGCTTATGGGCGGCTCGAAGCGCACTCAAAAACAAGACATCAAGCGAGCCAAGGCACTCGCGGCACTGCTAGATTGACGGGAGAATCGATGATGAGCAAACGACATATCAAGGTTGACGATCTACCCGAATTTGACCCCGCACCTTACCTCGATAGTGAGGAAGCGGTCGCCGCGTATCTTACGGACATTCTGAACGCGAATGATGCGGGTTTGTTGGCCGCCGCTCTTGGCGATATCGCGCGTGCGCGGGGCATGACCGACATTGCCAAAACCGCGGGGATCACGCGGGAAGCGTTATACAAAGCACTCAGGCCAGGCAGCGAGCCACGGTTCGACACGGTCAATCGTGTTTGTGCAGCACTCGGCGTGCGCTTAGTGGTCCAAGCAGTCCATGCGCCCGCAGGTAAAACTGATGGGCAGCGCCCCTAACGGCCCCGCATTGCACTTACCCGTGGCCACCGCTACCTTCCACCCATGGCATCATTTGCATCGGAACCAGGGCGAAGCAGGGGGCGGTTCGTTGCTGAGCCGGCACCGCAGGAGCGGTCGGCGTTTCAGCGCGATCGGGATCGGATCGTGCATTCGACGGCGTTTCGGCGGCTGCAATATAAGACGCAGGTCTTTGTCTATCACGAAGGCGATCATTATCGCACGCGTCTGACCCATTCGCTGGAAGTCGCGCAGATTGCGCGGTCGCTGGCCCGCGCCTTGGGGCTGAATGAGGATTTGGCGGAGGCGGTGGCGCTGGCGCATGACCTCGGCCATCCGCCGTTCGGCCATGCCGGCGAGGATGCGCTGAACAAGGCGATGGAGCCTTATGGCGGGTTTGACCATAACGACCAGACGTTGCGCGTGCTGACCGAGCTTGAACGCCGCTATGCCGCGTTTGACGGGCTGAATTTGACCTGGGAAACGCTGGAGGGCGTGGCCAAGCACAACGGCCCGGTCGCCGATCCGCCGCCCTTTATGCGGGCGTATCAGGAACGCCGGGATGTGGAGCGGTCGACCTATGCGAGTGCGGAGGCGCAGCTCGCCGCCCTGTCCGACGACATTGCGTATAACAATCATGACGTTGATGACGGGTTGCGGGCCGGGCTGTTCGGCGTCGCGGATCTGGCTGAATTGCCCTTGGTCGGACCGGTTTTCGCGGAGGTGCTACGCGACAATCCAGGATTGGAGACGCCGCGCCTGGTCCACGAGGCGGTCAGGCGCCTGGTTGATCTGATGGTGGCGGATCTGCTGGCCGAGACACGACGCCGCATCGCCGCGTTCGCGCCCACCAGTGCCGATGCCGTGCGCGCTCTGGGACGGCCGCTGGCCGGCTTCTCCCCGGCCATGGAGGAGACCAACCGTGCGATCAAATCCTTCCTGTTTGAGCGCATGTACCGGCATTACCGCGTCAATCGGGCGACGTCCAAGGCGCGGCGGGTTGTCGCCGATCTGTTCCGACTGCTGCTGGCCGAACCGCAGATCCTGCCGACCGAATGGCGGCGGCAATGCGAGGGGCAGGATGAGCGGGCGTCCGCGCGCATCGTGGCCGATTATATCGCCGGCATGACCGATCGCTTTGCCTTTGAGGAGCATCGCAAGCTGTTCGATCTCAATGGCGCCAGTTGACCGCTATCGGGTGGTGCCTGTAAGCAGGCGGCCATGAGCGAGAACCATATCTTTCAGCGTTACCAGAACCATGTCGCCGCCGCCGTGGCGTCCTTGCAGCAGGCGGGCAAGCTGCCGGCCGGGTTGGACCTGACCAAGGTCACCGTAGAGCCGCCGCGCGATGCCAGCCATGGCGAGCTGTCGAGCAATATCGGCCTAGTCCTGACCAAACAGGCCGGCATGCCGCCGCGTGCGTTGGCCGAGTTGATGGCAGAGACGATGAGTGCTGACCCGGCACTGGGTATCGAGCGCTGGTCGGTTGACGGGCCGGGCTTCCTCAACCTGACGCTGGCGCAGCATGTTTGGGCCGGTGAACTTGGGCTGGTCCTGAAGGCCGGGCGCAGTTTCGGCGACAGCGCGATCGGGCAGGGGCGGATCATCAATGTCGAGTATGTCTCGGCCAATCCGACCGGTCCGATGCATGTCGGACATTG
>CAIZEE010000203.1 GCA_903931835.1 uncultured Elstera sp. | reverse complement strand
TTCTGCATTTCATGCGTCTCAAACTGCAATCGGTTCTGCGACGCTCGGATCATCGTTTTTCACATTGCCGACGCGCTTATCAACCGGCCATATAGCGAGTTCCCCGATATAGGGCTTCAGCAGGGCTTGCAAGGCGCCATCATTGGCTGGCAGCTCGCCCAACCACGTCGGCCAATCCTGTTCATCTAGAATCACCGGCATCCGCGTATGGAGCGCTGCCATCTGGTTGTTCGCCTCGGTGGTGATGATCGTAAAGGACTTAACCGCTTCGCCAGCCGGCGTTGACCAGTTTTCGTAGAGTCCGGCCAGAACCATGATACTCCGATCGGTTGTCGCGATGGCATAGGGCTGCTTTTCCTTAGGCCCCAGCGTCTTCCATTCATAGAAATTGTTCACCGGCACCAAACAGCGCCGGCCGTGCTTCCAGGCGTTGCGGAATGACGGCTTGCTGGCGATACCCTCGGATCGCGCATTGAACAAGGCGTAGGCAGACGCTTTCGGGTCATTCGCCCAAATAGACGGGCGGAGCCACCAGCGGCTTATCTCAAGGATGCGCTCGCCGGCGTCGTCAAGCCGCACGATCGGCAGATCAGAGGTTGGCGCCGCGTTCCATCGGGGCTGAAGGTTGAGGGGCGTTTGGTTCGGAATCTTCAGTCTGATTTTGATCTCGGAATAATCCGAGTCCATCCTCACGCGCCCGCACATTAGATGCCTCCAGGCCGTTGATGAAACTGCTGGTCTTTCGAGTGAGATCCCCGAATTTCCCGCTGCACCGCGCGGTACGATACCGCATCCCGAACTCGCAGAACGATCATTGCCTCGCCCGGATAATAGCGAGGATCTGACTTTTCGGGTTTTTAGGAAATGATACTGAATTGGCGCGAGTTCTGGGAACAGGGCGGTCCCCGAACGCGGCACTTGGACCGGGCCTAAGCCCGGTCCAATCGCACTTGCCTTAGAACTTTGACGCCAACCCGATCGATGTGCCCATCAGAGTGACACCTGTATAGCAATGGGGGTTTGAAGCAACCAGACCGCCCGTCGCATCCGAGGCATCATGACAGTCGGTTGTGACCGAGCGTCCGCCGGCCCCCAGATCGTAATGCGCGGCTGGTCCGTTTATGGTCGCCGCAAAGTCTGTATACAGGGTCAGATTGGTGCCCAGCTTGTACTTGAGCGCTGCGGTCAGCAGGTTCGACGTGTTGTCCGAATTCGCACCTGCGGTCGCATCAAGCCCCGGAACGCCACCCGGAGGCAGGTTGACCGAGTCGTTATGCTGACCCGGGTCGCCAGGGGCCCTGAAGGCATGGGCCCAGCCGAAATGAACGCTCATATCATCGGTCAGTTGCTGGCTGATGGTGAACCAGGTGCCGTAACGCTGCCGCTCGTTTTGGAACGCCAGATCGGAAGGCACGTAGCGATGCAGCGATTCGAATATCACACCGACATTGCTGCCCTTGGCATAGAAATACTGGGCACCGAACTTGGCCGCATCTTCGTCGGCGACGTCCTGAGACTGCAGCAGCTGGGAATAAGCATTGCCCGATCCATAAAGACCGGTAATGTCGCTCGAGCGGTTGACCTTCATATGCCGTTCATAGGCGGCCACGAGTTTGACCGGGCCACCCTCATAGGTCACGCTGGCGCTGACCGCATCGCTGAATGAGCCGTCGCTGCAGGAGACCGGCACGATGCCGCCGCTGCCCGGAATATTGCCACCGGTGCAATCAGACTCGCCCGCTGCAATGTTGTCGCTGTTGCTCGCCCGGTTTTGACCCGGCGAAAACAGCGCGGCCATGCTAAAGCCCGACAGCTTCGGCGATTCGTACCAAATCGAATGATCGAGCCTGGTGCCGAACTCGACGCGGTTATCGCCGCCGGTATTGGCCATGATGACTTGATAGTCGCCGACCATGCCCGAGAACGGGTTGAAGCTCGCTGTCGACAATTTATACGGCGCATCGGTCTTGCCGATCTTGATGGCGCCCCAGCTCGGCGAGTCCAGGCCGATAAAGCTATTGCGCGACGTCAAACCGCCCTTTACCTGGTTGCTTTGACTGCTATTCGTCTCGCCCGTTCCAGACGTAGCCGCAATGTCGATCTGTGTTTCAAACTGATAGACAAAGCCGAAAGACGCGCCAGGCAGAGCCTGAGCGCCGCGGATGCCAAAATAGGAGATGTTGGTCGATATGTCGGGCTGCCACCCCACCCGGCCGACCGCGCCGGATGAGGCGGATAGTCCCTTGGTTGTCGCGTCAACCGAGACGTCGACATTACCATAGGCGGTGATTTGCCCGCCGGGCGTATAGAAGGTCAGGTCGTCGCCTGCCTTATGCTCCAGAAAGCCATGCTCACCGGGAGCCAGAGGTGCAGCGGGCGCCGGCGCCGCTGCGGCGGTCGTAACCGCTGCGCCAGCAGGAACCGGGGCTGGCGCAGCCGCGACGGGAGCGGCCTTTGGTACCGCGCTCTGCGCCTCTAGCCGCTCGTTAAGCTTCTGCAGCTGCTGCTGCAATTGCTGCTGCTGTTGCTGCATGATCTGAACCTGGGCCTTCAAGTCCGATAACTCGTCGGCCTTGGCCACTGGAGAAAAAGCCAGCACTGCCGCGCCAAGCAAGGCGGCACCGGTTGATCGCTTCATGAAATAGCCCCCCATTGTGAAACCCGCCAGCAAGGGCGAGTTGTCTGGATTTTTCCAGTTTTTTGAAACGTAATTTCACAAAATTACGATAATTATGGAGCAATCTAGACCAGTTTCCAGGGATCGAGAAGCCGATATCGGCGGGACGCGCTGACAGGATACGGAGTTGACGCCCCTCCGCGCCTGACGATCACGCCCTAAGTAGTTTCCGAACCTCCCCGCGTCACGTGGCGAACAGATACGGTGACCCGCGATTCATTCGTTGATACGCTGGACGGGGGCACCATGTTGGCAGCGATAAGTGATAGGCGGAACAAGACGTTAAGCCGAAGTTTATGTGGCCTCGCCGCATCCATTGCGATCGCCGCCCTCGCTTGGCCCGACCGCGCACAGGCTGATCCGAATAACGGTACGGTCAGCATCCAAGTCGAAAACGACTATTTCAGCCCGAATAATCGGGATCGGCATTATACAAATGGCTTGCGCTTCGATTGGCTGCCCAGTGCAAGCGTGCCGGGCGATGAGAGCTGGTTTGAGCAGGCCGCGATGGCAATCCCGTTCGTTGGTAACCAGGATAGCGAAGGTCGGATCGGCTGGTCGTTCGGACAGAGCATTTTCACGCCCCAGAACAAGGTCGCCTATGCGCCGCAGCTCAATGACCGCCCCTATGCGGGCTGGCTCTATGCCGGGCTGACCTTGATCAAGGTTCCCGTACCCGATCCCCATGACGAGTCAAGAATAGATGAGATGGACACGCTCGAGGTGGATCTGGGCGTGGTCGGAAGGGCGGCGCTGGGCCAACAGGTACAGGAAAGCTTTCATCAGGCCGCCTTCGCCAACGATGTGACCAATGGCTGGAAGAACCAGCTCAAAAGTGAGCCGGGGTTGCTGATTTCCTATGACCATAAATGGCGCGCGCTCGCACAGACGAGCTTCCTTGGCCTCGGCATCGACATCACACCGAGCGTCGGCTTTGATCTCGGAAATGTGCAGATCGATGCCGATGTCGGCGGCATGATCCGTATTGGCGGCGACCTGCCGACCGATTATGGCCCGCCCAGGATCAGGCCCGGCCTCAGCGGATCGGATTTCTTCCTATCGGATACGGATACTGACCGAAGTTTTGGCTGGTATTTCTTTGCCGGCGCTGAGGGGCGGGCGGTAGCTCATGATATCTTCCTCGACGGCAATACCTTCGCAACCAGCCAGAGCATTCCGAAAAAGGCCCTGGTGGCCGATTTCCAGGCGGGTGTGGCGATCATCGTCTCCGGTGTGCGCGTGACCGCAACAGAAATCATCCGGACGAGGGAGTTTGTCGGTCAGAATAGCAATGATGAGTTCGGCGGCATCAGCGCGTCGTTCAATTTTTGAGCGGGTCGCGTGCTAGTGTGACTTGAGCGAGGCGGTGCCCGAAGATGCGCGGCGCGCAATGCCGACCGCTGCGCCCCGATGAACAAAGCTCTGGGAGATTGATAAAGTGTCCTCGGAAATTGTCCCTTCGAATTCTTCCGTAGGCCTGATCACTCAAATGCAGAGAGGCGCGACAAAAGGCTTTGGTGAATCTCCTCATCGGGTCGCAATGCATCCAGCGATTTAATCTTGGCTATAATTTCAGCCAACTCAAGCGTGTCCAGAAGGATGTGTCCGGCTTGGGCGGCCATTTCTACGCTTCCAGATTGGAATCCTGAGTGGGCGACGAAGCACGACAACAGTGGCGTTGGACTCCCTAGAAACCACCCTGGAATGATCGAGGCTAATTCCGCCCTGTTATTACGAACCGAGGTGAGAGAATCGTTGAACGATTGAACTTTATCTCGGGAAACTGGCGTGTTGTATTTTTTTGATTGCCCGACGATGCGCAGTCCTCGGGCGCCGGATATAAAAAGAG
>CAIZEE010000202.1 GCA_903931835.1 uncultured Elstera sp. | reverse complement strand
CTGCTGTTTCCGATCGGGTTTTCGGTCAACAAGCTGCTGCGCGCGATCATCGGTTTTACGCTGTTCGAGGCTGCGTATATGGCCGATGCGGTGCGTGCCGGGTTGGCCGCAGTGCCGAAGGGGCAGTTCGAGGCGGCCGATGCGCTGGGCTTGAGCTATTGGACCAAGATGCGCCGGATCATCCTGCCGCAGGCCTTGCGCGTCGTGATCCCACCGATGGTCAATATCAGCATTTCGACCTTCAAGGACACATCGCTGGTCGCGATCATGAGCCTGTTCGATCTGCTCAGCACCACCAAGGTCGCGATCAACGATCCCTTATGGCGGAAGTTCTACGTCGAGGCGTATCTCTTTGCCGCCATTATCTATTTCGTCTTCTGCTTCTTCATGTCGAAATACAGCCAGTTCATCGAACGCGATCTTCGCCGCAATGCCGGGCGATGAGGGGAGATCCTGAATGACCGCAACCGAAGCCGCACCCTCTGCCGCAATCGGCCCGCTGATCGAGTTGATCGGCGTCAATAAATGGTATGGCGAGTTCCACGTGCTAAGGAATGTCGATCTGACCGTGGCCAAGGGCGAGAAGATTGTCATTTGCGGCCCTTCCGGCTCCGGAAAATCGACGATGATCCGCTGCATCAACCGGCTGGAGGAACACCAGCAGGGCAAGATCGTCGTCGACGGCATCGAACTCGGCAATGACGTGAAGAATGTCGAGCAGATCCGCCGTGAAGTCGGCATGGTGTTCCAGCAATTCAACCTGTTCCCGCATCTGACCGTGCTGGAGAATTGCTGTCTGGCGCCGATTTGGGTGCGGAAGATACCGAAGGCGGAGGCGACCGCGACCGCCATGCGCTATCTGGAGCGGGTGCGCATCCCTGACCAGGCAAATAAATATCCGGGTCAGCTATCCGGCGGCCAACAGCAGCGTGTCGCGATCGCCCGTTCGCTGTGCATGAACCCCAAGATCATGTTGTTCGATGAGCCGACCTCCGCCCTCGATCCCGAAATGGTCAAGGAAGTGTTGGAGGTCATGATCGGCCTCGCCCATGACGGCATGACCATGCTCTGCGTCACCCATGAAATGGGCTTTGCCCGGCAGGTCGCCGACCGGATCATCTTCATGGATAAGGGCGAGATCGTTGAGCAGGACGCGCCCGAAGCCTTCTTCAACAACCCGAAATCGGAGCGCACGCGGGCGTTCCTCGGCCAGATCCTGAACCATTGAGGGGTAGGGTGATGCTCGACCGCCGCCGTTTCTGGCAGGGTGGCCTCGCCGCCGCCAGCGTGCTCTGTTTGCCGCGTCTCGGCTTTGCGGCACCGATCAGCCCGGGGTCGAAGGACGTATTGCTGGTCATCGATGTGCAGAACTGCTTTCTGCCGGGCGGCACGCTGGCCGTGGCGGATGGTGATGCCGTGATCCCGGTGATCAAGCGGATCGCACCGCTGTTCCAGAACATAGTCCTGACCCAGGACTGGCACACACCCGGTCATGCCTCATTCGCATCGAGCCATCCGGGTGCCGCACCCTTCACGGTTACGCATCTGGCCTATGGCGATCAGGTGCTATGGCCCGATCACTGTGTTCAGGGTACTGCCGACGCCGCTTTATCCGATCACCTCGATCTGCCGAAGGCCGAGCTGATCCTGCGTACAGGCTATCGGCAGAGCGTCGACAGCTATTCCGCGTTCCTGGAGGCCGATCACATTTCGACCGGTCTTGCCGCTTATTTGCAGCAGCGTGGATTAAAGCGCGTCTTTCTGGCTGGTCTCGCAACGGATTTCTGTGTCGCTTGGAGTGCTATCGACGCGACCAAGCTCGGCTTCAAGGCTTTCGTCATCGAGGACGCCTGCCGTGGCATCGATACAAACGGCTCGCTCGCCAAGGCCTGGGCCGATATGGCGAAGGCGGGGGTTCAGCGGATCAAGTCGGATGATTTACGAGTAGCGGGCTAAGTTAACCTCGCCAGGGGTATCGACGGCATGCGTTGCGTTGCGAACATGATCAAAAAAT
>CAIZEE010000201.1 GCA_903931835.1 uncultured Elstera sp. | reverse complement strand
CGGATGACATAGCCGACATGGTTCTGCACCATACGGTTCAAATTGACCAAGAAATTGATCGTGCCCGTCCGCCGGCGATCGACCTTCGCCATAAAGTCAGCCAATAGCGGCCCGACCTTCTCGGTTTCGAGATAGGGGCGCAACTCGCGCGCAACCGATGGCTCGTAAGCGAAGGGATAGGTTTCAGCTGATTTCTCCAAGAAGAAATCAAACGGGTTGATGATCGCCATCTCGGCAACCAGATTGACCTCTACCATGAACAGATCGGTGCGCTCAGGAAACACCAGCCGCGCCAGATAGTTAGACTGCGGGTCCTGCTGCCAGTTCAGGAAATGCTGCTTCGGCGTGACCTTCAGCGAATAGCTCAAGATCGGCGTACGGCAATGCGGTGCTGGCCGCAAGCGGACGATCTGCGGGTCGAGCGCGATGCGACGGTCATAGCTGTACCGGGTACGATGGGTCAGCGCGACGTGAATCGCCATAGGGGGTCGGCTCCACTAAATCTTGTGTGTCTACACGCTGGGGCAGATCGCCGGGAAAAGCAATTTCCGATCCAAGATGACGGCGAGTAAAAAGCGCGCACAATCGCGGGATTGACCTATCGACCCGTTAGCGCCAGACTCTTCCCCCATGAATACCTTCCTACCCTGGTCTCCGACCGCACGATGGTGACGCCCGCATAGACGCGGAGCTTTGTTATTCATACGTGCCGATCCGATAAGGCGCCGACAGGACGCTGGATCCAAGGAAGGGTTTTTTAGATGTTTGCCTCGACAGAATATGTCACCCGGCGCGGGATTCGCGTCAGCCGGGTCGCGACTGAACTTGACTACCCGGTATCCCTGGCCGAGATCGCCGCCACGCTCGATCGTCGTCGCGGCGCCTTGTTGTCGAGCAGCTATGAGATGCCCGGACGCTATACGCGCTGGAGCATGGCGCTGGTCAATCCGCCGATCGAGATCGTCACGCGCGGGCCGAATTTCACCATCACCGCGCTGAACGACCGCGGCCAAGTCTTACTGCCCGCTCTCTCCACCGCGATCGCGGCGATCCCGCAAATCCTGGAATTCTCGGCGGATGCCAGGACGATCAGCGGCCTTGTGCCAGCGCCGACCGGTCAATTCGACGAGGGCGAACGCGGCCGCCAAGCCTCCGTCTTCACAGTTCTGCGCGCCATCCTTGATCTGTTCCACAGCGACGAGGACAGCCATCTCGGCCTTTACGGCGCCTTTGGCTATGATCTCGTCTTTCAGTTCGATCCGATGACGCTGGCGAAGTCCCGGCCGGATGATCAGCGCGATCTGGTGCTCTATCTGCCTGACGAATTGATCCTGGTGGATAACCGCTGGGAACGCGGCGCGAAGATGAGCTACGAGTTCGAGATAGAGGGCCGCAGCACGGCGGGACTACCGCGCGACGGCGCCGATATCGATTACTGCGGCAGAAAGCTAAAACCGGCCGCGCCGCGCGAATTGCCGGAGGGCGGCTATGCCGCGATCGTGCGGCGGGCCCAGCAGAAATTCCGCGCGGGCGATCTGTTCGAGGTCGTGCCCAGTCAATGTTTCTTCGAAGCGACCGACGCACGCCCCTCTGACCTATTCGCGATCCTAAGCGAGATCAATCCCAGCCCCTATGGGTTCCTGATGAATCTCGGCCAGGAATATCTGGTCGGCGCCTCGCCTGAAATGTTCGTTCGGGTGGCCGGATCACGCGTTGAAACCTGCCCAATCAGCGGGACCATCCGGCGCGGCCGCGATGCGCTGGAGGATGCAGAACAGATCCGCACGCTCCTGAACTCGGCCAAGGACGAGGCCGAGCTCACCATGTGTACCGACGTCGACCGCAATGATAAGTCACGTGTCTGCGTACCCGATACGGTCAAAGTCATTGGCCGGCGCCAGATCGAGCTCTACAGCCATGTGATCCATACGGTGGATCACGTCGAAGGCCAGCTCGCCCAAGGGTTTGATGCGCTCGACGCATTCCTGACGCATATGTGGGCAGTTACCGTCACCGGTGCCCCCAAACGTGCCGCGATCGGTTTTGTCGAAGCAGCGGAGGTCGGTGTCAGGCGGTGGTATGGCGGCGCGGTCGGTAGGCTCGGCTTTAACGGCAATCTGGAGACTGGCCTGACCCTGCGCACCTTGCGCGTCGCCGACGGCATCGCCGAAATCCGGGTGGGTGCGACGCTGCTGCAAGACTCCAATCCGGATGAAGAAGAAGCTGAAACTGTGCTGAAGGCGGCAGCCGCCCGCCAGACATTGTTGCGCGCCAAGGCAGAGGCAACGAAGCCGCCACCACTCGAACCGGTGCGACCATTAAGTCGACCGACGCCGCATATCTTAATGATCGATTGCGAAGATTCTTTCGTCCATACGCTCGCAAGCTACCTCCGGGCCGGAGGTGCAGAGGTTCGCGTGCTGCGGCATGGCTTTGCCGAGGCGGCACTCGCGTCACGGGACTGGGATCTTGTCGTTCTATCGCCTGGACCAGGCCGTCCGGCGGATTTCGGCGTGCCCGGGCTGATAAAACAAGCGTCCGGGCGAGGTTTGCCGGTCTTCGGCGTATGCCTTGGCATGCAAGGCATTGTTGAGGCGTTTGGCGGCGCGCTTGCCACTCTTGACGTGCCGCAGCACGGCCGCAGCGCCACGATAATGCCGCGCGCCGGCTCCCTGCTCTTCGACGGGCTACCCGAACGCTTTACGGTCGGCCGCTATCATTCGATCCATGCACCAACAGCAACGCTGCCGGCATGCCTGACTGCGACCGCCCACACCGCTGACGGGATCGTTATGGCGGTCGAGCATGTGTCATTGCCGGTGGCCGGCGTTCAGTTCCACCCCGAATCGATCATGACCGGAGCTGACCGGATTGGTCATCGGATCATCGCCAACGTCTTGTCGAAGCTGGTTAAGCAACCCAGATCG
>CAIZEE010000200.1 GCA_903931835.1 uncultured Elstera sp. | reverse complement strand
GTGAAGACCCTGTTGGCGGAGGCGGAAGCCGCAACCCCGCCTGCTTGAATGGTTCTTTGACAGATGCAACGCAGGGTAGTGGCGAGCCGGAGCGTTCAATGTGTTTTGTGGTAATTTCGTGTCAGCAGGAGTATGTTAATGAGCAACAATCGTGATGCAATCGCCGAATATTTCGAAACCGAGCTTGGCTTGGATCACGGCACTTACGAGGACGACGAATTGTTGTTTTCCAGCGGCCGGCTGGACTCCTTCGGGTTGATCAACCTGCTGGTTTTTGTCGAGGAGCGTATCGGTCGTCGACTGCGCACGGCTGAGACGACATTGGCAAATTTCGACAGCATCGCCCGCCTGACTTCCTTCGTGGATTCTAATTCTTAAAGACGATCAAGCATCGATTGGATTCCAAGTCATGATTCAGAATGTCAGCATATCGCGCAAGATCGTGCTGCAAGCCGTCATTTGCATCCTCGTCGTGCTGCTCATGTTCGGCGTTAATCTGTACTCGCTGCGGGAGACGCTGATCCACGAGCGCGAGGCGGGCGTCAAGCAGGTCTCAGAAGCCGCAGCCGCCGTTGCCGCCTATTATCAGCAATTGGCGCAGGGCGGCACCATGAGCGACGCGGATGCCAGGACGGCGGCGGGGAGCGTGCTTAGGGCGATGCATTTCGGCCAGGGCGGCTATATTTACGTCTACGGCGATGACGGCACCATTCTGTTTCACGGCGCGCGCAAGGAGCTTGAAGGGCAAAACCGGATCGACGCGAAAGATCCGAGCGGCGTGCAATATGTTCGCGATCAAATCGCAACGGCCAAGAATGGCGGTGGGTTCACCCATTTCAGCTTCACCAAACCCGGCGGCGGCGACAAATATTACCCCAAGATTTCCTATGATAAGCGCTTCGCGCCATGGGGATGGACGGTCGGCAACGGCGTCTATGTCGACGATATCGACGATGCCTTCACGCAGAATGCCATCACTGTAGGCATGATTATCGCCGTCATCGTGGTGGTCATGTTGCTCTTGAATCGCCTGGTGGGGCGCAGCATTTCCGTGCCCATCATTGCTCTGACCACTGTCATGCGCGAATTGGCGGCCGGAAATCTGAACGTCGATGTGCCCAATACCGGTCGCCGGGATGAAATTGGCGGCATGGCCGAGGCGGTGCAGATCTTCAAGGCGAATGGCGAAGAAGTCAGGCGCCTGGAGCGCGCGCAGGACGAAGAGCGTAAGTTGAAGGAACAGCGGGCAGCTGCAGTCGCCGTCCTGGTGCAGAACTTCGAGGCCAAAACCGTCACTCTCGTGCAATCCCTGTCCGGCAATTCTGCGGAACTGAAGGACACCGCCGAAAACATGTCGTCAGCCGCCTATGAGGCGACGTCACAGGCGACCAGCGTTTCTGCGGCCGCCCGTCAGGCGACCGCCAATGTTGAGACCGTCGCGGCCTCGGCAGAGCAGCTTTTGTCGTCAATCTCGGTGATATCGCATCGGGTTGAGGAATCCGCCCGTATCGCCACTACGGCGTCCGAGGAGACGACGCGCGCCAATGCCAGAATCCAGGGGCTTGCGACAGCCGCCGATCGCATCGGCGAGGTTGTCAAGTTGATCAACGACATTGCCTCGCAGACCGATCTTCTGGCTCTGAACGCGACAATCGAAGCGGCGCGCGCCGGTGATGCCGGCAAGGGCTTCGCCGTGGTCGCCAACGAGGTCAAGAACCTGGCCAATCAGACGGGACGCGCGACGGATGAGATCGGACGGCAGATTTCTGCCGTGCAGGAGGAAACAAGGCGGGCGGTTGAAGCGATCAACGGCATCTCGGCTGTCATCAATCAGGTTCGCGAGATTTCCTCCGGCATTGCCACCGCCGTTGAAGAACAAGGCGGCGCCACGCGGGAAATCGCTCGCAGTGCGGAGCAAGCGGCC
This sequence comes from uncultured Elstera sp., assembly GCA_903931835.1. GTDB lineage: Bacteria > Pseudomonadota > Alphaproteobacteria > Elsterales > Elsteraceae > CAIZEE01. Next base: position 10,317 of record CAIZEE010000200.1, on the reverse strand, counting down.
AACGGAACGTCAGAGGTGTCCCGCAGTATCGGCGTGGTGTCCAAGGCTGCCGAAACGACGAGAGATTCAGCCGGCAATGTTCTGACCGCTGCAGGCGCGCTGGCCCATGATTCCGAAACGCTGCGGGCTGAGGTTACTCGCTTTCTGAGTGACGTCCGGTCTGCTTGAGGTAACGCAGTAACCCCTCGGAACCTGCCCGCCCCCGCCACTGATCAAACCAGACCAGTTCGTCAAGCGGAAGGCGCGGCAGCCATCCGGTGGCCTCTAACTCGGGCTGAGCCAGGAAATCGCTGACATAGCCTAAGCAGAGATAGGCAATTACATCGATCTCTGCCGGAATGCCGAGAGCTGCCCGCAGGTCATCGGTGCGGATGATGCTGACCCAACCGACACCGATATTCTCCGCCCTGGCCGCCAGCCAAAGATTCTGAATGGCGCAGACCGAGCTGTAGACATCCATATCGGGCTGATGGGTGCGCCCTAGCCCGACCGGACCAGTCCGGTTGCGATCACAGGTTACGCAGATGCCAAGGGGGGCCTCGACAATGCCCTCCAATTTGAGGGTGCGGTAGAGGCGTTGCCGGTCATCAGCAAATATCTCGGTTGCTTGGCTATTCGCGGCCTCAAACGCTACTTTGATCTTGTGCTTCACCGCCATATCGCGAATGACCAGGAAATCCCATGGCTGCATGAATCCAACCGATGGCGCCTGATGGGCTGCGCGCAGAATGCGGGCCAATATCTCATCGGGTATGGCGTCGGGCAGAAATTGACTGCGCACATCGCGGCGAGTGGCGATGCATTTATAGACGGCGTCGCGCTCGGCGGATGAAAACTGGCTGTCGATCTGATTGCGCTCGCCGCTGCTCACGATTTCCCCTGACCGGCCATTTGCGGCCGCTTCATTTGGTCGTCATCATAGCCAAAGGCGATGCGGATGATGGAGAAAAGCGACAGCATGAGAAGCTTCGTAGCGCTGATGCGAGGGATCAATGTCGGCTCGACGCGTAAGCTGCCGATGGCCGATTTGCGGGCGCTGTGTCCCACGCTCGGGCTGATGCGCCCGGAAACTTATATCCAAAGCGGCAATTTGATCATTGATGCGGCAAGCACTGCCGAGGATGTACGGGAGTTGTTGGAGCGGGAATTGACGGCGCGGTTCGGGTTCAGGGTTGACGTCATTGTCCGTGCTGCCAGTGATTGGCAGAGTTATGTCGTCTCCAACCCATTTTCTAATGATAACAGCGTGTTAGCCAAAGCTCTTCATTTATATTTGTCACGTGACCCGATGGCGCCGAATGCCGGCGAGATGTTAATGGAACGAGCTCTGCCCCGCGAGAAGATCGCGTTCGCTGCCGGTTCCGTCTGGATCGATTACGGGGCGCAGGGCCTCAAGGACTCAAAGCTCAGCCCAGCCTTTATCGATAAGGCCTGCGGCTCACCCACCACCGGCCGAAACTGGAACAGCGTGCTGAAAATCCACGAGATGATAACGGCGCGCTCGGCATCATAGACCGAGCGATGCGCCCAGCCGATCGAGCAGGAAGCCTGTGCCGTGCTCGCGCGCGCCATCGTCCTTATACCCATCCAAAAAGGCGCCCTGCTCGCTTACCATAAGCGTTGTCCGACCTGGGGCTTCGGATTTCAGTTGCATGGTCGCGAGCGATATCGAGATCTTTCGGTCGTCCAGATGCATCTCGTAGCTATAGACAATGCGTTCATTTGGGATGATGTCGTGGTAGATCGCATCGAAGGTCGACACCATGCCGCCTTCCCACCTGCCCTTCGCGCGTTCACGTCCACCTACACGGAAATCCATAAAGCGCTCGATCGCTTGCCACTTGCCTTCCTCCCCACCAAACCATTTGCGCTTGGCCGCTTCGTCCGACAGGGCTCTATAGACCAGCTCGACCGGCGCGTCGTAGATGCGCTGCAGATGAAAGGCGCCATGCACGACTGATCTTTGCGTCGGCGCTGTCTGCTGCATGCGTGCGATCTCGACCGCCAGCTTGTCAAGCGTCTGAGCCCAACCGATAGGCGCGCCCTGCACCATGGGGGCGGCTTTCAGGGTCTTTAGCAGCGTATAGGTCTGAAGCACATCCATTCTGGTGCCGCCGGGGGTGTTGGCGAAGGTCACTTCGGTATAGGCGCGGAACAGCGGCAGACCGTCATCGTCCATTGCGTGAAGGTCGATGACCAGGCGGTCGACTGGCGTGACTTCGGTAAAAATCCCACGCGCCCAGTTATCCGCCCCGTCCGGGCCGCGCATGCAGACCTCGAAGGCACCGCCCACCCGCATGTCAACAATTGCGTCTGGCGCCGTAAAACCGGTCGGGCAGAACCAGTGCCTCACATGCTCGGCGGAACTCCAGGCCTTAAAGACCAAATCTCTCGGCGCATAAAAGACGCGCGAAAGCTGCACCGGTTGGGGTTGGAATTCAGCCATGATCGCCTCCTTCGTTCTTCAGTGTTTCAAGATAATGGCCGAGCCTGTCGAGCCTGCCTTGCCACTCGGTCCGCCTTTGGTTGATCCAGTGCTCCGCCTCGCTCAAGGCCGTAGGATTGATCTGGCAGGTACGCACGCGACCGATCTTTTCCGACCGCACAAGGCCCGAGCTTTCCAGCACTGCCAAATGCTGCATGACCGCTGGCAAGGACATGAGAAGCGGACGCGCAAGTTCACTTACCGAAACAGGTCCGCTGGACAATCGTTCGATCATCGCCCGCCGTGTCGGGTCGGCCAGAGCCTGAAATGCCAGATCGAGGGGCGTCAATTGGTTAAGCATTGGCTTTAGTATCACTGCGCCAATAGCTAAGCAATCACTTTAGTATCAGGTGAGTGTCATCACGCTTTGACGGCAAAACTGCCTCACCCCTTGACTCCACTCGGCATGCGCTGAAATGTTTTGGAAACGACCTTCGTCTAATGTCTTTGGCGCGGACGAAGTTGTCTCCAGCACCCGGTTAACCGTGGCAATCCGATTACGTGATTTTTCAGCTGAGCTGTCAGCCTATATCGAGCGTGGAGTGAGCGGCCAGTGAACAGCCTTAATGCCCAGAAACTGATCGAGCACGAAGCGAAGCTCAAGGAACAATCGGGGCGTGCCCGGGCAATGCTTGGCATGTTGGCTAAGATGGCGGTAGAACGGCGCGCCTCTGAGGCTGCCGAATTATGCGACCAATATATCGCCTATGTTGGCAAGTCTGTCCTAGACCCGTCGGTCAAAGACAGAGTGATCGAAGAAGGCAGAAAACACGCATTCCTCGCCCATCGCGGCAAGCTCGACGAATATCTGGAAAAGGCGATGGAATACGCCAAGCAGGGCGATCAGATCAAGAAGATCGGCGTCTTGAAAATGGCCGATAACTGTCTGCTCGCGACCAGACGGCTAACCGGCGATGTCGAGTTTCTGAATGAGGTGCAAAAGCGCATCGATCTGGTGCGAGAAACCTCTGCTGCAGGCCAATCGTTGCACGCCAAGAACCAAGTGGAACGGAACGATTCGGCGAAAGCTCACAAGAACGAGAAGCGCAAATATATCCGTTACGCCACGCCGCCTATCTATGTCCGTTTCGGTCGAAACGAAACACCCTATAAGGTCACGGATTATTCGCTGACGGGCTTGCAGATCGACGGTATACCGCCCGGTCTTGCGGAAGGCGATAAGATCGCGATTGCCGTCGCTCTCGACCCTAAACTTGAAACGCAGAATTTTACCGGCACGGCGACGGTGGCCCGTGTCCTGCTGGATAAGAATGCGGTTGGCATCGCCTTCCCCAATAGCTCGGACGGCCCGATCATGTACTTTGTGCGCGAGCGAAAAATCGATCTCAATCTGGCGGAAATCTCAAAGAACTGATCAGGCTGCACGATACTGATTGATTATTGCGGCTCAGACGCATTACCAGCGCGTCGCCATGCCCAAACCTGCTGTTGTGCCCTTCAAGGTGACGCACCAAGTATGAGAGCGATTGGGCAACCCCTCCGAGCGCAACATCATGGAACCGATCGTTACGAAGTACAGCACGCCGTCCCACCCGCACCAGATCGACATTCTCGTCGGGGCCGATGACGACATTGCCCCGGCACGGCTTCCAACAGCCAGGGTGGAGCATGTTGTGACCATATCGGAGGTGCGTCACCGGATCGACAATCCGGCCCGGGCCGGCTTCGGATTTGGCCTCGGGTTCTTTGCGGCGCAAGCGATGTTTCGCTTGTGCTTGTTCCTGGTTCTATTCGGTCTGTTAGCGATCTTCGCAGTACGAGCCCTGGCCATGCTCGGGCTCTGACCGAGCGACTAGTGCAATAAATGCGGCCATAGTCCCGTGATGCCGATTACGATCAGATAGAGCGCGACGATCACATTCAGCAATCGTGGTATCGCCAGGATCAAAATACCGGCGACCAGGGCGACGAACGGCTGAAGATAAACAATATTGATGTCCATGCTGCGGCTCCCGTGTTGTGCGGCGCGTTTGCGACCGACAGTTAAACACGCGAAGTCGGAATTTTATCCCAATTCATCGCAGCTGTTCATTTATCGGGCAGTCGGCACAACGACGCGCCAGGATTGTGAGCCATACCCAGGCGGAGAGCCCCTTTCGACCTTATTCCGCCGTGCGGCACGGCACGTGATAGGGAGGTCTAGGCTTGAACCCGGAGGCATTGACCAGCAGTGGCGCTACGCGTCTTGTTAATCGACGAAGAACCAGACCAGGCATCGAAACTCGAAGCGCTTTTGCACGACCAGGGCCACATTGTGCTGGCTCGCCTGCCCCTCTCGGCTGACCTGCTAGGTGCAGTCAATGAACGGCAACCAGAAATCGTCGTCGTCGACATCAAGCTCCCCGATCCAGGCACGTTGCGGCAGATGCGCGACATCACCCGCAAACATCCCAGACCGATTGTGATGTTCGTCGATCGCGATGACAGCGCGCTGATCCGCCAGGCCGTTAAAGCGGGAGTGTCCGCCTATGCCGTCGGCGATATCTCGGCCAGCCGCATCAAATCGATCCTGGATATCGCCATGGCTCAGTTCAGCGAAACACAGGCGCTGCGGAACGAGTTGGCCGAGGTCAAAAACACGCTCGCCGAACGCAAAATCGTCGAACAAGCCAAGGGCATCATCATGCAGCAGCGTCAATGCAGCGAGGCCGAGGCCTATCGCGATCTGAGGCGTACGGCGATGGATCGCGGCGCCAAACTGGCGGAGATCGCGCGGACAGTGATCGAGGCGTCAAAGGAGGTGCCGCGATGAGGAGCGACGTTGGGTTGGCGCTATTATTGCGTGGTTCGAGTAATCACGGATAGGGCGGCATGAACGGCGACGGCTTCACCGAGGAGCAACAGCAATATCTGTCCGGGCTTGCGCGCGGTATCGAGGTGGCGCGCGCGGCCCAAGGCCTGCCGCCGCTTTTTGGTGGCCGCAGCGCCGTCGCATCGACACCAACCGGACCTGATGCCCCCGCTATACTAGCCCAGGATCGCGTGCTGGCAGCCGGTGGTAAACTGGTCAACGAGGAGCAGGCCAAGCGCGCGAAACCGCCGCTCGATCTGTGGGACGAGATTGCGGCGCATGCCGATAAGGGCGAGTTTCCAAAGGGTTCAGACGTTTTCCTGTTCAAATTTCACGGCTTGTTTTACGTCTCGCCGGCACAGAATGCCTTCATGTGCCGCCTGCGTATCCCGAGTGGCATCCTCAACGCCTATCAGTTCCGCGGATGCGCGGATCTGGCCGAACGCCATGGCGCCGGTCATGCCGATGTCACCACCAGGGCCAATCTCCAGATCCGCGAGATCGGCGCCGAGCATTCGACGCGGCTGCTGACGGGGCTGACCGATCTCGGCCTGACATCCCGTGGCAGCGGTGCGGACAATATTCGCAACGTCACCGGCAGCCCGACCGCCGGCATCGACGTCCAGGAGCTGATCGACACACGCCCCTATGCCTATCAATGGCACCATTACATTCTGAACAACCGCGATCTCTACGGCCTGCCGCGCAAATTCAATGTCGCCTTCGATGGTGGCGGGACGCTGGCTGTGCTCGAAGACACCAATGATATCGGCTGGAGCGCCACCCAGGTGCTGCCGGGCGGCAATGCACCGGAAGGCGTCTATTTTCGCCTAAGCCTCGGCGGCATTACAGGCCATCGCGATTTCGCCCGGGATACCGGCGTTCTGGTGGCGCCTGAGGCGGTCATAGCCGTGACCGCCGCCCTGGTTCGCGTCTATTTGGCCAATGGCGACAGAACTGACCGCAAAAAGGCGCGATTGAAATATCTGCTCGACGCTTGGGGCTTCGAGAAATATCTGGCGGCGGCCGAAGAAATGCTGGGATCAGCCTTGGCGCGGGTCCCGGTGGAGCAATGCGCGCCACGTGGCCCGTTGCTGAAACATGGCCATGTCGGCATTCATCCGCAGCGCCAGCCGGGCTTGTTCTATGCCGGAATCGTTCTGCCGGTTGGACGGATGAATTCTGAGCAGATGCGCGGCCTCGCCGATCTCGCGACGCGCTATGGCAGCGGGACTATCCGGCTGACGGTTTGGCAGAATCTGCTGATCTCCGACATTAAGGAAAGCGATCTGCCGGCGTTCGAACAGGGCCTGACCGCGATCGGGCTCGGTCATCAGGCGAGCAGCATCCGCGGCGCGCTCATCGCGTGTACCGGCAATAAAGGCTGCCGCTTCGCCAACGCCGATACCAAGGGGCATGCCCTGCTGCTGGCAGAGTATCTGGAACAGCGTGTGGCCATCGATACGCCGCTCAACATCCATCTGACCGGCTGCCCACATTCCTGTGCGCAACATTATATCGGCGATATCGGCCTGCTGGCGGCCAAGGTCGTTATTGGCAAGGACGATGATGCGGTCGAGGTTGAAGGATATTCGGTCTGCGTCGGCGGCGGCTTTGGCGAGGACAGGGCGATCGCGCGCGAGTTGTTTCCAGCCCTGCCCTACGACGAAATCCCGCCACGGCTCGCCCGCTTGCTCGATGCCTATAAGACGGCGCGCAGCGGCGATGAAAGTTTTGCCGCCTTCACCCGCCGGCATGACATCGCCGCCCTCACCGCCTTTGCCAATCCAAGCTGAGATATGCCGATGCAGTTGACTATCATCCCTGAAACCGCCCCCTTCTCGACCTCGCAGCGTGCCTGGCTGAACGGTTTCTTTGCCGGGCTTATGGGCGCTGCGGCACCAGCCCCCGCCACAGAAGCCCCGGTGATCGAAACGCCGTGGCATGACCCCGCGCTGAGCTTGGCCGAGCGCATGTCGTTGGCCGACGGCAAGGCGCCGGAGCTTCGCCTTATGGCCGCGATGGGGCAACTCGACTGTGGCCAATGCGGATACGATTGCCTCAACTATTCCAAAGCGTTATCAGAGGGTGCTGAAAGCGATATCGGGCTATGTCAGCCCGGCGGCATCGCCACCCAACGCATGATCAAGCAGCTTATGGCCGAACAATCTGGAAGTGCCGCGCCCAAGCCGGCAGTGAAACCTGCCGCCAAGCCCGGCAGCAATCGGAACAATCCCGTAATTGCCACATTGCGTTCGGCCAGTCGATTGAATGGCGAAGGCTCAGCAAAAGACACCCGGCAGGTCGTGATCGAGCTCGGCGATAGCGGCCTCGATTACATTGTCGGCGATAGTCTTGGTGTGTTCGCGGCCAACTGTCCCGATCTGGTCCGGCAGATCATCGACCGCATCGGTGCTGATCCTGAGTTGGCGGTGCCGCTTGGCGGGCGGAGCGCGGACAACATTACGCTTCAAGACCTGTTTTCGCGACACCGGGACATCAACCGGCCGACCGACGGTTTGTTAACGCTGCTGGCCGACGCCGCGACCGATGACAGCGAAGCCCAATGGCTGCGCGCCTTGTTTGATGGAACGGAAAATATCGAACCCTGGGATATTCTGGGCGTTCTTGAGCGCTGCGGCTCTGCCCGTCCCGATCCGGCTGCATTCGCCGCGTCATTGGGCCGCCTGCAGCCGCGCCTGTATTCGATCGCCTCTTCGCCCAAGGCGCATCCGGGCGAGGTTCATCTGACGGTCGGCGTTGTGCGCTACGCACGCGGCGATCGCGCCTGCAAAGGCGTCGCCTCCACCTATCTCGCCGATCGCGTGACGGAAGGTGGTTCTTTGAGTGTCTATATCCAGGCAAGCCATGGTTTTCGCCTGCCCGATGATCCCGATACGCCGGTTATCATGATCGGTCCGGGCACAGGCATAGCGCCCTTCCGAGCCTTCCTTGAAGAACGGCGCGCCATCGGCGCCAAAGGTCGCAATTGGTTGCTGTTCGGCGACCAGCGAAGCGATACGGATTTTCTCTACCGGAGCGAGATGGAGACTTATCTCGCCGAAGGCCTGCTGTCCCGCCTCGATCTCGCCTTCTCGCGCGATCAAGCGGAGAAGGTCTATGTTCAGCATCGGCTTCAAGAAAATGCCACAACCCTTTGGCGGTGGCTGGAAGAAGGTGCTGTGATTTATGTCTGCGGCGATGCCAGTAAAATGGCAAAGGATGTCGATGATGCGCTTCAGCAAATCATCGCGAGCGAAGGTCAGCGCGACGGCAAAGTCTATCTGGCAGAGCTCGCGGCGGCGCAGCGTTATCTCAGAGACGTTTACTGATCGTCACCTGCGCACGCCGCGACCAGAATTAGCCGGCCTTGGCGAGCTTCTGCGTGGTTACGCGCAGACGGAGCGCCATCACCTTCATGACGCCGACCGCGAATTGCGGCGTGCGCTGAATCGTCGACACGAAGAGTTGTTTGTCGATCTTTATCAGGATCGTATCGGTCGTGGCTTTTACCGTTGCGCTGCGCGGCAGGTCATCGACAATCGCCATTTCGCCGACAATGCCACCCTTGCGGACCTCTTCATAGATCACGGGACCATTGCAAACAACCACCGCGCCCGCCAGGATTACGTACATCCCGTCGGCCTTCGAACCAGCGGAGAACAGAACTTCGCCCGCCTTCAAGGAAATCCTGGGTTCATGGGCGAACAGCTCCAGAAAATCGATTCGTTCTGCCTGCATTATTCCGCTCCTCGATTGCGGCCCTAACGTTTCCAGAAAACTCGTCCGCTACCGCACAGTTGAACGCATTTCGCACAAAGCGAGTAAGAAATCAATTAATACGACCAGAAAAATTAACAAGGCCTTTCGATACAACATGAGAAACGTCATTACTTGTTTGCAGCGGTTTATCGGCTGGTCGTCTGCAGCCTGCACTATTGCGATCATGCCGGTGGTGGCTGACTGGCTAGTGTTGCCGGTAGTTGCCTTTGCCGAGCCGGTGATTCCAACAGCGATAGACTATGACTTTGAGGGCAAAGATACGCCGAGTTCTGAAACCTGCGGCATCGTCATGACAATTGCCACACCGCCCGCTCTCGAGATCGTCAATTTCCGCCTGATTGCACGGCTGGATAAGCTCAGCACCGACATGACGATTGGGTTTTCCGTAAATGCCGGTGTATTGGTCAACCAAGGAAAGAAGACGGCGGGCGTCATGGTGACCGGGTTGACCACCGCCCGGTTCAAGAGCCGCAGCTTCGACACATCAAAGCGCCTGATCAGTGTCAAAGCGGATGGCGGGGGCGTCGAAATGCGATCCGGCCTGCCGGCGGACGCGGCGGCTTTCTACCACGCCTTCGTCGACGAGCCGTTTGTTTTGAGCGTCACGCCCCAGGGCTCACCCGGCGCTCACGAATACGCGATCGTTCCCGACGTGCCAGTCAAGGTGCAGCAAACCTTCCAACAATGTCTGGACGCGCTTTAGGCAGATTGTCTTAAGCCAAATAGGCGCTGGAACGAAATCACCCCCTCAGCCGTATCACTGGCAAGGAACCTTGATGAGGAGGGCGTTATGAAGCACCTTGAAAAGGTTGATCTGCTTGTAGCCAGCTTCGTTTCGGCGGTGTTGGGCTCGATAACGGCAACAACAGCGATCGAATTGCTGTTCTAAACCCAACCTACCGGCGCATCGGCCACGTCACGATGTGGTCGAGCATATCCTGATCGTCGACGATTTCCGTCTCCGAGATCACCCGGTTGCGCACCGACATGCCGGCGAGATGGACGGTCTCAGGGCGCCCCGAGACGAGCGGATGCCATTCCGGCAGATCACGCCGTTCCGAAATCAGGCGGTAGGCGCAGCTGGGCGGCATTGCGGCGAAGGCTTCGGGCTCGTCTGCAGAAAGCTGTACGCAATCCGGTACCAGCCGTTTGCGGCGCTTGTAATCGCCGCAACGCGCCGTCCCGGTATCCAGCAGTTTGCAGGCGATCTCGGTATAAACTACCTCACCGTTATCCT
>CAIZEE010000199.1 GCA_903931835.1 uncultured Elstera sp. | reverse complement strand
CTGTTTCAGGTCGGCAAGCGCCTGGGCCCTGAGTTCCTCGCCCGGCGGCCACGCTTGAACAGGAAAGCGGAGCGCGTCTTTGCGTTGCTGGCGCGCTATCAGACGCTGTTCATCCTGGGCTTTCGCTTCGTCTATGGCATGCGCACGATTTCACCGCTGGCGATCGGCGCCAGCGGCATTTCGACATTGCGCTTTCTTGCCCTGAACGGATTTGCCGCCGCACTTTGGGCCGTGCTGGTCAGCCTGCTCGGCTTCTTCTTCGGCCAGGCGCTCGATCTGGCGCTGGGGCGGGTACAGCACGCGCAAATGGGCCTGGTCGCACTCATCCTTTTGTCGTTTGCGATCTGGTTTGCGGTGCGCTGGTTGCTCGCCCGCCGGCGCATTGTGCCTTAAGCACCCAGCAAAACGCTTTGATCACCATTGGCCGCGTGATATCCGGCTCGAAATTCGCTACGCTGTTTCAAAGACATCAGTCGTTCCGTTAACTCAAAAGCGTTTTGGACGGAGACCGCATCAGGCCATGTCGATGACCGGTAACCGCAGCCGCCACACTTTCGGTGACCGCTTCCGGGCGTGGTGGGAAGGCTATTATCTGGAGGATGACGACGCGTTCGACTCCGGGGCCGAGCCGACTCTGTCGATCGATACAGGCGACAGCTATGTCGAAAAAACCGTGGCCGAGGTCGATGACCGCAACAAGATCTGGTCGCGGTGGCGCGTCGAGGCCGCCGAACAAATCTGGGGCCATGATTTCTTAGGGCCAGGCGGCGCCGAATTCATCGTCTATCTGGCAAAGCCGATGGCGCTCAACTCCTCGATCAGCCTGCTTGATCTCAGCGCCAAATTGGGCGGCGGATCACGCGCCATCGCCAATGCCTTTGGTTGCTGGGTCACCGGTCTTGAGCCCGATAGCGATCTGGCGGAGGAAGGCAACAAACGCAGCAAGCAGGCGGAGATGGACAAGAAAGCGCCGATCCGCGACTACCTGCCGGATCAAGTCGAGCTGAAGGCGAAGAGTTTTGAAGGCGTCTTCGCCGACGATCTCTTCTACATGCTGCCCAACAAGGAAGCATTGCTGAAGGCAGTCCATCAGGGCCTCAAGACCAAGGGCCAATTGCTGTTCACCGACCTGCTGCTCGATGGCAATGGCGATAACGAGCCGTTTCGGAAATGGGTCGCACGGACGGAGCCGAGGGCCCAGCCCTGGTCGATCGAGCGGATGAAGGACACGCTTGAGACGATCGGTTTCGACGTGCGCATCGCCGAAGACTACACAGCTACCTATCGCAGCCAGATCTTGTCGGCCTTCGCCGGTCTGGTGGACAAGCTGCAACGCCGCGCCATCCCCAAGCACATCCGCCCCCGCGTCTTTGAGGAGGCGGAATTATGGGCGCTGCGCATGGACGCGATCGACAAGGGCGGCCTGCGCGCATATCGGTTTCATTCGTTCAAATACGATTAACGGTCCGCGCGCAACCAAGACCGCTTAACCTCTTGTCGCGCCTTGTTGATTAAGGCAAGACTCCGGGAGAGAGATCAACCTGGAGGCGAATAGGATGAGCAAGGGCGCCGAAAGCAAGCCACGCCGCAGATCCATCGCCCGCTGGTTTACCTGGTTTGCCATCGAGCACAAAATATTTCTGGGCGTCGCCTTCGCGCTTGGCTGGTTCTTTTACGGCACCGGTGCTGAGGGGTTCGATTTTCTTGGCAAAAAGCAGGCTTTGATTTTCGTCGTCCTATTGATCGCAGCGCCATCGGTGTTTGCGGTAATTGCGACCTTCCTGCGCGTCGCCTTCGACCGGATGGGTGTCAGAGCGCTGGTGATCGTTGAGCTGCCGCTCTACGTCGCGCTTGGCGTATCGACCTATTATCTTTATCTCGCATTGTGGATCGACATCACCACGCACAATAACGCTCGGCACGCCTTCACCGTGTTCTTTCGCTGGATGTCGGCCTTTCTGAAGGAGCGATTGCCCGATGCGGTGGACACCGTCCCCCTGGTGACACCGAGCGGCCCCTATCTGCATTTTGGCGTCGCGCTTGAATGGATTTTGGCGATCTATCTGGCGATCACAATTATCGAAGCCATCGCCGCGACCCTTCGGCCGCGAGGCCCGTTCGCGGTGGCAGCAGCGGATTAGCCAGGATGGCGTAGAAACAGCCCGACCGTCAGGCAGACGCCGAGCAACACCACGGCGCCCCGGATCAGCTTCTCGTTCACCCGTTGCAGCAGCAAGGCACCGCCATAACCGCCGAGCATGGCGCCGATACAAAGTGCCGCGACACGCAGCCAAGGTATGCCCGGCGTAAAGGCGAAGATCACGACAGCCGCAGTATTAATCATACCGGCTAGCATGTTCTTGGTGGCGCTCGCGCGCCGCACCTCCTGCCCCGCCGCAGTCAGCACTGCCAGCATGACAAAGCCGATCCCGCCGCCGAAATACCCGCCATAGATCGCCGTCAGAAACTGCAGCAACGCTGTCATGCGCAGACGATTTGCGTCCTGAACGGGCTTCGCATCGACCGGTAGCGGGCGGCGGACAAAGCTGCCATAGGCGAAGACAGCGGTCGCGAACAGCACCAGCCAGGGCACCAGAAGCTCGAAGAAACTCGACGGGGTCAGCAGCAGCAAGACCGCTCCGACAGCTCCCCCGGCAATGCTGAGCAAGGCCAGTGTGCGGAATCGCAAGCCGCCGATGCCGCCAACATGGCGCCGACCGACCCAGCCGCTGGTCATTTGCCCAGGATACAGAGCGAGCGTCGAGGCGATGTTGGCGGCGCGCGCGTCAAGTCCGCTCAGGATCAATGCCGGCAGGGTGACGAATGAGCCGCCGCCAGCAAGCGCGTTCTGCGCGCCAACCCATATCCCGACGACGAAAAGCAGCCCTTCAATCCACATGCTGGACCCCGCACTACCCTACTACTGCCAATTGCAACCGACTGTAAGACCAGCACAATGACGCAGGATCGAGTGATGACAAGCGCCGATCCCGGCACGCCATTTGCTGATAAATTGGCTTATCGCACGAAAACACCTCGAACGGGGATGGTGCGCGCATTTGTGCAGCAGCGAGCGAGGCGGACGCCCAATAAAGCGGCGACCGGAATCCGGAATCCCAGAGGGAGACGCGAGTATGGTTGATGAGACCAGTATGATCGGCATGAGCCGGCGTTCCATGTTCCAGATGATCGGTGCCGCCGCTGGCGGTGCTGCGATGTATCAGGCGATGATGACGCTCGGTCACGCCGCCCCCACCACCTATACCGGCCCAATCAAGCTCGAAGGCGATCCCAAGGGAACCTCCGTCCTGGTGTTGGGCTGTGGCGTTGCCGGCATGACAGCGGCCTATGAGCTGCGCAAGGCCGGCTACAAGGTCCGCATTCTGGAATATCAGAACCGGACGGGTGGCCGATCCTGGTCGCTCTATGGCGGCGACACCTATACCGAGCTTGGCGGCGCCACGCAGAAATGCGAATTCGATAGCGGCCTGTATATCAATCCCGGCCCCTGGCGCATCCCCTATCACCACACGGCTTTGCTGAGCTATTGCCGCGAATTCGGCATCGCGCTCGAGCCGTTCATCATGGTGAACTACAACGCCTATATCCATTCGACCAAAAGCTTCGGCGGCAAGCCGCAGCGCTTCCGCGAAATCCAAGCGGACTTCAACGGCCATATTGCCGAATTGCTGGCCAAGGCGACCTCGACCGGCAAGCTTGATCAGACCGTCAGCAAGGAAGACGCGGAGATGCTGATGGCGGCACTCCGGCAATGGGGCGCCCTCGACAAGGATTATCGCTATGTCAAAAGTGATGAGAGCAGCGAACGGCGCGGCTATGCCAAGAAGAAGGGCGGTGGCTTGACCGGTGAGCCGACCCCGTCCGAGCCGATCGGCGTCTCCGATATTCTGAAATCCGGCATGTGGGCCTCGCTGATACCCGGCATGGAGCATCACTGGCAGAACACGATTTTCCAGCCGGTTGGCGGCATGGGCATGGTGGGCAAGGGCTTCGGCAAGCAGATCGCCGATCTGGTGACCTTCAACGCCAAGGTCACGTCGATCCATCAGGACGGCAAAGGTGTGACGGTCAATTACGTCGACGCCACAACCGGCGGCAATCCGCAGGTGGCAACCGCCGATTGGTGCGTCTGCACGATCCCGACACCGGTCTTGAGCCAGATCGAGATGCAAGTCGGTAACAAGCTCAGCAACGCCATCGCCGCCGTGCCCTATGCGTCGGCGGTTAAGACCGGCCTGCAATTCAAGCGGCGGTTCTGGGAGCAGGACGAGCAGATCTATGGCGGTATCAGCTTCACGGATTTGCCGATCGGCCAGATCGGCTATCCCAGCACGAATTATTTCAGCTCGGGCAAGGGCGTGCTGCTTGGCACCTTCCTGGCCGGGCTCGGCAATGGCGGGTTGAACCCGGTCAGCTCGTTCCGGGTCAGCGCAATGTCGCCGGAGGAGCGGGTCAAATTCGCGGTGAAGCACGGTGCCGCGATCCATCCGCAATACGAGACCGAATTCGAAAACGGCGTCTCGGTCGCCTGGCACCGCGTGCCGACAACGCTTGGCTGCTCGTCCTCCTGGACCGATGAGAGCCGCGCTGCCCACTATAAGAATTTGTGCGAAATCGACGGCCGTATCGCGCTGGCTGGCGAGCATGCCTCCTATGTCGGCGGCTGGCAGGAAGGCGGCATTCTGTCGGCGCATGATGCGATCACCCGCATCCATCAACGCGTGATGTCGAGCTAGAACCTGGGAGAGATGACCGTGACCAAATCTGGAAAAGCAGCGTTTCTGGCCCTCGCAGGCCTCGCCATCGGCGTATTCGCCGGATCGGCGCAGGCGGTGGATGCGCCGAGCGTCATCAAGGACATCACCTTTACCGAGAAGGATGGCCAGTCGCTGTATCAGGCGACCTGCCAGGGTTGCCATATGCCGAACGGCATGGGCGCCAAGGGTGCCGGCGCCTATCCGGCTCTCGCCAAGAACGAAAACTTGGCGGTCGGCGGCTATGTCGTCACTATGGTGCTGAACGGTCGCAAGGCAATGCCGGCCTTCCGGAACATGATGAATGACGATCAGATCGCCGCGGTGGCAGGCTATGTCCGCAGCCATTTCGGTAATAATTTCAAGGAAGCCGTGACGGCCAAGGACGTTCAGGAAGCGCGCGCAGCACACTGACGCCAGCAGCAAAGGAACCCAGGACATGGTTGATCAAGTCGAGATGACCGGGCATAGCCGACGGTCCCTGTTCCAGATGATCGGTGCTGTCGCCGGTGGTGCCGCGATGTATCAGGCGATGATGAGCCTGGGTCATGCCATTCCGTCGACCTATAGCGGACCGATCAAGCTTGAAGGCGATCCCAAGGGAACCTCCGTCCTGGTGCTGGGCTGCGGCGTCGCCGGCATGACGGCGGCTTATGAGCTGCGCAAGGCGGGCTACAAGGTTCGCATCCTGGAATACAACGACCGTCCCGGTGGCCGTTCCTGGTCACTCTATGGCGGCGACACCTATACCGAGCTCGGCGGCGCCACGCAGAAATGCGAGTTCGATAGCGGTCTGTATCTGAACCCCGGCCCCTGGCGTATCCCCTATCACCACACGGCGTTGCTGAGCTATTGCCGCGAGTTCGGCATCGCTCTCGAGCCGTTCATCATGGTCAACTACAACGCCTATATCCACTCCAGCCAGCATTTCGGCGGCAAGCCGCAGCGCTTCCGTGAGGTGCAGGCCGATTTCAACGGTCATGTCGCCGAGTTGCTGGCCAAGGCAACCTCGACCGGCAAACTCGATCAGGCGGTGTCGAAGGAAGACGCCGAGATCCTGCTGACGGCGCTCAAGCAATGGGGCGCGCTCGACAAGGATTATCGCTATGTCATGAGCGACGAGAGCAGCGAACGGCGTGGCTATGCCAAGAAAAAGGGCGGCGGGTTGACCGGTGAGCCGACGCCGTCGCAACCGGTCGGCCTGTCCGATGTGCTGAAGGCTGGGCTTTGGCAGTCGCTGACCGGCGGCATGGAGCATCACTGGCAAAACACGATCTTCCAGCCGATCGGCGGCATGGGCATGATCGGCAAAGGCTTTGCCAAACAGGTCTCCGACCTGATCACCTATAACGCCAAGGTCACTGCCATCCATCAGGACGGCAAGGGCGTCAGCGTCACCTATGTCGACACCAATACTGGCGGCAATCCGCAGGTGGTAACCGCCGATTGGTGTGTGTGCACGATCCCGGCGCCGGTGCTGACCCAGGTGGATATGCAGGTCGGCTCAAAGCTGACCAACGCAATCGCCGCCGTCCCCTATGCCTCGGCGGTCAAGACCGGGCTGCAATTCAAGCGGCGCTTCTGGGAGGAAGACGAGCAGATCTATGGCGGTATCAGCTTTACCGATCTGCCGATCACCCAGATCTCCTACCCCAGCACCAATTATTTCAGCCGCGGCAAGGGTGTGTTGCTCGGCACTTTCCTGTTCGGTCTGGACACTGGCGGATTCAACCCGGTCAGCTCGTTCCGCGTCAGCGCAATGTCGCCCGAGGACCGCGTTAAATTCGCGCTGAAGCACGGTGCGGCCATCCATCCGCAATATCCCCAGGAATTCGAGAACGGCATCTCGGTCGCCTGGCATCGCGTGCCCTCGCATATGGGCTGCGCCTCGGTCTGGACCGATGAAAGCCGCGCCGCACACTACAAGAACCTGTGCGAGATCGACGGCCGCGTCGCCATCGCCGGCGAGCACGCCTCCTATATCGGCGGCTGGCAGGAAGGCGGCATTCTATCGGCCCATGATGCGATCACCCGCATTCATCAGCGGGTGATGTCGAGTTAGG
>CAIZEE010000198.1 GCA_903931835.1 uncultured Elstera sp. | reverse complement strand
TGCCGAGCTTGCCGTGCATGCCTATGAAACCTGGGGTTTCGGCAACCTCACCAAGGAGCTGATCGACTCGCTCAACATCTGGGCGCGCTTCCTCTACGCGCCGCTGATGGAGGATCGCGATCGCCGCATCCAGGAATTGCCGAGCGGGACCAATGGCCGCGAGATTGCTGAGAAGGTGGCGATCGACCTGAAACGCCTGGGCGGCATCAAGCCACCGCGCGAATTCGTCTTCATGGACCGCGCCGCAATCGGCCTTGGCTCGGTCTTCACCCATCTGAAGGCGGAGATCAACTGGCACCGGCTGTTCTTAGGATTGATCGACGATTTCAGCGTAGACGCGCTGGCCAAACGGCAACAGGCAGCACTGGAACAGGCGGGGCTGGCGGAGCCGGTATCGCCCGCGTAATTTTGCCTTCCCGCCCTTTGCCAATTCCCCTACCGTGCCGCGTCGCCAGATTGCGTGGGGGAGAACATAATGACGGTCAAAATCTTCACATCTTTGGCCGTCGCGGTCGGGATATTTGCGTCGCCGATGGCGCTCCACGCAGCCGAGCCTGCCGGTCATGTCACCGGCATTGGCGGTATCTTCTTCAAGAGCAAGGACCCCAAGGCGCTGGCCGCCTGGTATAAAGATGTGCTGGGGCTGAAGGTGGAGGATTGGGGTGGCGCGGTGCTGCATTATGATGCGCCGGATCATCCGCCGGTGCTGGCTTGGAACGCCTTCCCCGAGAAATCCAGTCAGATGGCGCCGTCGACGCGCGAGTTCATGGTGAATTTCGCGGTCGATGATATGGACGCCATGATCGCCAGACTCACCGCCAAGAACGTCACCATCCTGAAGCGTGACGACAGCGACCCATACGGCCGGTTCACCTGGATCCTCGACCCCGACGGCACTAAAATCGAGCTTTGGCAGGCGAAGAAGAAGTAAGCCCGATGCGGCTACCAGCTCGTCCGGACGGACTTTTTTAGATAGATCGCGCTGGCCGGACACAAGTCGCGAAACGCCGATGTCGCGGCAATCGCGGAGGGAGCGCTCTCGCGGGGACCCGCGCGATAGCCGAGCTTGGTAAACAATCCTTCTGCCGAAATCGTCAGCACATGCAACGTCGTGTGGGATGCCGTGGCCGCGATACGCTCCAGCGTGAGCACAACCGCCTTGCCGAATCCCTGTCCCCTGAACGCCGGCAGCACGACCAGCGACCGCAGCAGGGCGTCTTCGCCAGTTGCTTGCAAGCCGCCATACCCGACGGTCTGGCCGAGGGGTTTTGCAAATCGGTAGAAGCTGCCGGTGAGCGACGCGATGTCGCCGGCCGGCAGGCCAGCATCCATCAGGGCTGCTTCCAATTCCCCGAGATCGGCCAAGCTAAGACGATCGGCGATCACTACCCGATCGCCGTCCTCCTTGATGAAATCGGTCCGTTGCGGCGCGTCGAGCAGATCGAGTATGACCTCGGACGGACGGCACAGCGCCGCGCCGCGACGTGTCACGACGATCGGCCGATTGATCAGGATGGGATGATGGTCGATCGCGGCCAGCAGAGCCGCATCGTCGACCGCCGGATCGCCAAGCCCGAGTTCATCGAACGGCGTCCCCTTGCGCCGCATTACCGAGCGCAGCGGCACACCCATGCGCCGAACCAGCTCCAGCAGTTCGTGCGAGCTTGGCGGCGTCTTGAGGTATTCGATGACAACCGGCTCGATACCCGCGTTCCGGATCATCGCCAGCGTGTTGCGGGACGTCCCACAATCCGGGTTGTGATAGATCGTGACGGACACTGAACGCTCCTCACTGCGCAGATTTGGATGCCGGCCGCCGCAGGAATGGCAGCGCTAAAGCGAGGCCGGCGAACTGAGCCAGGATGAAACCCGGCGCATCCGCTGGACGGATACCGGCAAAGCTTTCGGTCAGTGACCGGGCGATCGTCACGGCCGGGTTGGCAAACGAGGTGGAGGCGGTGAACCAGTAGGCTCCGGTGATATAGGCGGCGACAGCGAGAGCAGTCACGGGGGCGGTGTGAACCCGGCATCCCCCGATCACGACCAGCAGGCCAAACGTCGCGAACGCCTCGGCCACCCACTGACCGGTCCCCGTCCTGATATGCGAGCTTAGTTCAAAGACCGGCAACTCGAACATCACATGCGCCAGCCACACGCCGGCAATTGCCCCGGCGATTTGCGCCGCGACATAGGGCAGAACAGACTGCCAGCGCAAGCCCCCGGTCAGTGCCACCGCGAGCGTCACCACGGGGTTCATGTGTGCGCCTGAGATCGGACCGAATGCCAGGATCAGAGCCACAAGCGCTGCGCCGGTCGCGATGGCATTGGCCAGCAAGGCGAGACCGACGTTACCGCCGGACAGGCGTTCGGCCATGATTCCGGACCCGACCACGGCCACCAGAAGCATTGCCGTCGAGACACACTCGCCCGCGATGGCGTCAAGAGGCAGTGCTCGAGCGGACAACATTGTTCGAGCTTCAGCCGGCTCAACCACCTCGACCATCAGCTCGCCTTGTCGTCAGCGTCGTCTAGTCGCTGACGGCCTATCTAGGCTACCTTCCGCTCGGCTGCAACACGGCTCATTTCCTTATGGCGCAACGCCACGAAGAGCTGAATGCGGCGTTCGAGCTGCCGGAATGCCTCCCTGAAGGCGATCATCTGCTGCGCCTCGTTGCCCGCTGCCGCAGCGGGGTCGGGCAAGCCCCAATGCGCGGTGATCGGATGGCCGGGCCAGATCGGGCATGATTCACCGGCCGCTTGATCACACACCGTGAAGACATAATCCATCTGTGGAGCGCCTGGCAGGCCAAATGAATCCCAGCTTTTCGAAGTAAGCCCGTCGGATTTCAAGCCAACTTGGCTGAGCAACGCGAGCGAGAGCGGATGCACCTCGCCTTTGGGATGACTGCCGGCGCTGTAGCCCTTGAACAGGCCCTTGCCCCAATGGTCCATCAAGGCTTCAGCCAGAATGCTGCGCGCCGAATTGCCGGTGCACAGGAACAGGACGTTATAGACCTTCTCCGACATGACAAACCTCAAGCAGCTTGGGTTGGCGTGCAACAAGCCGACGAACTTGCCTGCCCAACGACCTTGGACAGCTCAGGGGTGCAGCAAGCGCCCTCTTTAGCCGTCGGCGAACGGATCGGGCTGGCGGCGGTCCGGATGGAAGCGAGATCGAGATCGCCACCGTAGATGGTGCTAGCACCCATCGTCAGGAAAGCTTCCCAAGGCACGCCCTGCGGGTCGGCGATCCAGGCCTTCTCGGATTGCGCATAGCAGCAGGTGGTTTCACCTTCCTCGAGAACGGGGCGCCCTGCCTGCCGCAAGCGGCCGTAGACCTCCTGCAATTCATCCTGCGATTCGACCTGTATGCCGAAATGGTCGGTTCCTAGCTGGCTGCCACGTGTCGAAATCGCGAAGTTGACGCGCGGATCTTCGAGCATCCACTTGGCGTAGTCGTCCTTGACTACGACCGGCTCGGCGGCAAACAAGGCCGAATAAAACTGGACCGAAGCGTCAATGCTCTCGACGCCGACATGCACATGCAAACGCTTCATGCTGATTTACTCCTTGGTTGATTGGCGGCAACCACCTCGCCCGGCTTGCATGCCGGTGCGCAGATCGCTTGTCCGCCGCAGCAATTCTCGGTCAGGTAGCCGACCAGACCGTTCATAGACGCGAAATCGGCGGCATAGATGATCTGCCGGCCGAGCCGGCGCTGCGTTACCAACCCGGCCTGCAAAAGCTGCTGAAGGTGGA
This sequence comes from uncultured Elstera sp., assembly GCA_903931835.1. Classification (GTDB taxonomy): domain Bacteria; phylum Pseudomonadota; class Alphaproteobacteria; order Elsterales; family Elsteraceae; genus CAIZEE01. The sequence continues at coordinate 4,641 of CAIZEE010000198.1, read as the reverse complement.
AGGTGAGTGAGGACGGCGGAATGCCGAGACGTTCGGCGATAAGCCCCGCCGGCAATCCGTCCGGGCCCCGCTGGACAAGCAGCCGATAGGCCGCAAGCCGATGTTCGTGGGCAAGTGCGCCTAAAGCGCTGACAGCCAATACTGCATCCATTGCACATTCCTATATTCCATGAAGTATCGAAATATCAGGCGGGCTTGTCAGAGTCAACGATATTTCGAGAGAGATCGAAGGATTATGAAGCGGTTCGGTCCATAAGTTCGCCAACTTAAGAGCATGCTGCATTGCGAAACGCCGGGCCGGTTGATAGACATCGCCGCCGGCCGCATTCATGCTGCGCCGCCACTGGTACCGGACCGGATCATGACTGCCTTGCCTGCAACAGCCCCCCAGCCGCTCGCCGTTCGCCTCGCCCTGCCGCTCTTGCTGCTAGGCGCCATCGGCATCGCGTTTTCGCCGATTTTCGTGCGGCTGTCCGAGGTTGGGCCGACCGCGACCGGGTTCTGGCGGGTCGGGCTGGCGGTGCCGCTGCTGTCCGGCTGGCTGTGGTCGCAGCCGGTGATAGCGCGGGGGCCCCAGCCGGCAAGCCGGCACGATTTCTGGCTGATCTTCCTCGTAGCGTTCTGCTTTGCCGGGGACCTCGCGCTGTGGCACTGGTCGCTGAAACTGACCAGCGTCGCCAACTCCACGCTGCTGGCCAATGTGGCGCCGATCTTCGTCGCCTTCGGTGCGCGGGCCATGTTCGGCGAGCGGCTGACCCGCAAATTCATCGCCGGCATGGCCGTGGCGATGACAGGCGCCCTCATCCTGATGGGCAGCAGCTTCTCGCTCGACTGGAGCCATGTCGCGGGCGACGGCCTCGGCGTCGGCACGGCAGTATTCTATGCCGGATACATGCTGGCGCTGAAGCGCGCGCGTGAGCGGTTTTCGACGCTGACGCTGATGGCCTATTCCGGGCTGTTCAGCGCGCTGATGCTGCTGCCGCTCGCACTCGCCTCCGACGCGCATATCGTGCCCATCAGCCTGCATGGCTGGCTGATGATCATCGGGCTTGCCTGGGTGTCCCAGGTCGCGGGGCAAAGCCTGATCGCCTTCTCCTCAGCCCATCTGGCGGCCTCGCTATCCTCAATCGCCTTGCTGCTGCAGCCGGTGGTCGCGGCGATCCTCGCCTGGGGGTTGCTCAGCGAGCGGCTCGGCGCCAACCAGATCATCGGCGGGCTGGTCGTGCTGGCCGGCATCGCACTGGTCCGCAGGGCCAGGGTTTGACCAGGGGGCTGACGTGACGAAACTCTGGCGCAACACCCCGACTTACGTTATGTCGAACACCTTCCAGCGACGGTCGCAGGACCGCGCCGCCCCCATGATGTGCCCGAAGCTTGTCAGACATTGATCTTTCGGTCGTCGTGCCGGTCTTGAACGAGGCCGAGAACGTCGCCGCCCTCGTCGCTGAAATCGCCGCTGCACTCGATGGCTTGGCTGCCTACGAGATGGTCTTTGTCGATGACGGCAGCACCGATGGCACGGTCGTGGCGCTGATGACGCTGACCAGCCGCTTTCCGGCGCTGCGCATCGTCCGCCACGCCAAACGCTGCGGTCAGAGTGCCGCCATCCGAACCGGCGTGAAGGCAGCCAAAGGGCGCTTCATCGCGACACTCGATGGCGACGGGCAGAACGATCCGGCGGATATTCCAAAACTCTGGGCGCAGGCGCGCAAGGATCCGGACGCCAGGCCGCTGATGCTGGCCGGCCAGCGCGCCAAGCGGCAGGATAGCTGGTCGAAACGCTATTCCTCGAAAGCCGCCAACAAGATCCGCCGCTCGCTGCTGAAGGACGACACGCCCGATACCGGCTGCGGATTGAAATTGTTTCCGCGTGAGGTCTTTCTCGATTTTCCTTATTTTGACCACATGCACCGCTTCCTCTGCGCGCTGATGATCAGGGCTGGTGGGGAGATCATCTCGGTGCCGGTCAATCATCGGCCCCGGCTGCGCGGCGCCTCCAAATACGGGTTCTGGGACCGGTTATGGGTCGGCATATTCGATCTGATCGGGGTGATCTGGCTGCAGCAGCGCGCCTCCATCCCGCATAACACGCGCGAGGTGCCGAAATGAGCGAGGCGCATTTCTGGCTCGGCATCAGCATCCTGGGCCAGACGCTGTTTACCGCACGCTTCCTGGTGCAATGGTTGTATAGCGAGCGCATGAAGCGCTCGATCGTGCCGATCGCCTTTTGGTATTTCAGCGTGGCAGGTGGCGCCACCCTGCTCGTCTATATGATCCATCAGCGCGAATGGGTGCTGGCGCTTGGCCAGGGGACGCCGCTCGCCATCTATCTGCGCAACCTCACCTTGATCTGGCGCGAGCGCCGTACGAAGTCTGATGGCCCGGCTACCCCGATCGCTTAATCCGCCCGCCACGCGGCAGCGTCCGCCGAGGCCGGCGCCGCAGCCGGAGGATCCGTATAGCGCCGGCGTGCTGATCGGCCTGGTCATGATCGCGACCGCGTTGCGGATATTGGTGCTGGCGAACGAGGCGTACCCCCTCTACGGCGATGAGGCGCAGTATTGGGTGTGGTCGCAGACGCTCGAGTGGGGCTATTTCACCAAGCCGCCGATGATCGCCTGGCTGATCCGCGCCACGACCGGCCTGTTTGGCGACCGCGAATTCGGCGTCCGGTTCCTGGCCCCCCTGCTGCACGGCGCCAGCGCCTGCCTGCTCTATGCGGTTGGCCGCACGCTTTACGACAAGAAGATCGGGTTCTGGTCGGCACTCGCCTGGGTCAGCCTGCCGGCGATCTCGCTATCCTCGCTGCTGATGACGACCGATGTGCCGGCGCTGTTCTTCTGGGCGCTCGGGCTTGCCTGTTTCGCGATCGCACTGGATGAGCGGCAGCCGATCAAGCGGCGGCAGTTTTGCTGGATCGGGCTTGGCCTCGCGATCGGGCTTGGGCTGCTTAGCCGCTACACCATGGCGCTGTTCGTGCTGTCGATGGGCCTCTACATCGCAACCTCCGCCCGGCATGTGCTGCGGGAGCGCTGGTTATGGATATCGCTGGCGCTCGGTGCCGCCTGCATCGCCCCCAACGTGATCTGGAATCTCGATCACGGGCTTGCGACCTTCCGGCATACCGGAGCCAACGCCAATCTCGGCGGATCCCTGTTTCATCCGATGGAGCTCATCGCCTTTATCGGCAGTCAGTTCGGCGTGTTCGGGCCGATCTTATTCACCGCACTGATCTGCCTCGGCGTCACGCTGAAATGGAACCGGTCGATGGATAAGCGCGCCTGGCTCCTGATCAGTTTCGCCGCCCCGCCGCTGATCCTGGCGCTGGTGATCGCGCTTGCATCGCGTGCGCACGCCAATTGGGCGGCGGCGAGCTATCTCCGCGCGACCGTTCTGGTCGTCCAGTTCCTGTATCAAGGCGCGCGCCGTCGCCGGGTGCTCTATGCAGCCCTCATCCTCGACTTGGCGATCGCGGCGGTCGGATACAGCTATCACGATTTGGCGTCCAAGACCGGCATACAGCTTACCCGCAAGACCGATCCGTTCAGCCGGCTGATGGGTGGGCGCGAACTCGGCCGCGCCGTTTCAAGCTTCCTGCAGGAACGCGGCGGCGCCGTTCTGATGACGGATGATCGGATGCTGTTCGCGACGCTCGCCTTCTATGTTCATCCGCGCCCGCCGCAGGTCGAGTACAACTGGAAGCCTTATCCTGGCGACCAGTTCGAGCTGACCACCGATATCCACGACGTCGGCGACCAGCAGATCCTGTACGTGACGACGGATGACAAGCCGAAAGCGCTCGACCATTTCGCCCAGGTCGACCGGATCGGCTCGATCACCCTGCCGATCCACACCGATTTCGTGCAGCACTACGCGATCTTCATGCTGCATGGCTATCACGATTAAGGCATCCCTTTGCACCAATCCAAGGTTGATGTAGCGTCGATGCAGGTATTAGGAAACTCGGGCGGGTGATACCAGGGAAGCCTTAGGGTCAGCCCTGTGTATGCGCCTCATCGTCCACTCCTAGAACCCATATTGGGGAGGTGCGATGACGGCAGAGATCAGCGTTACCCGAGCGCCACGTGTTCCAACGATAGCATCTATAGGGCTCAGCCTTCTGCTCACCGCACCTGGCTTTCTCGTTGGACTAGCGGGCACTCTGGATGGGGCACCGTCAGCACCGCAGGGCGTCGCAGGTATCGCAGAGTTGCTAGGTTTTCTATTTTGCGGTTGGGTTGTCTACGTCTCAATTAAAATTCTTATCACGAGATTCGTGTCGGACATTCTGCATCAATTTGAGTATCTGATTGCATCGCTTGCTTTGTCTTATGGGTTTTACCTGTTGATGACAGTAATAGGCCTTGAGGCATCCGTGGAGCACAAGCAGGCATTCACTTATCCCTTGCAACCACTGGGCTTGCTAAGCTTGGCTCTGGTTGCAATACGGATGGTCCGATCTATCCAGAGAAGGTAAGCAATCTTCCTGCGGCACGGGTATCACGATTAGGGAACCCTCTTAGCCCCTCTCCGCCCCGGGGGCTATGGGATGCACACATCTTCCATTTGAGCTGAGAGCTGCAGTCTGATTCTCTGAGCATGGCGCTTGGAGGATCAGATGCAGCAAGACGTTTCGTTGGG
>CAIZEE010000197.1 GCA_903931835.1 uncultured Elstera sp. | reverse complement strand
CTGCTAGTGGGAAGCGTGTCTCCCGACGATCTCGACCTGCCTTCTGATCCAGCAGAATTGCGCGCTTTTGCGGCCGCGATGCTGGCCCGTGCGGGTTTCAGTAATTCCCGGACAGGGATTTCATTAAATCCCGGACACGCGTTTCAGTAAATACGGGACAGCGATTTCACTAAATCCCGGACAGTGATCCGGGCTGGATTGAGGTTGGGTTTTCGGGTGCGCCGATCTGGCATTGGCTCTCTTCATCGTTGCGATGGGAGGGGTGATGCCGAGACGGAAGCAAGCGAGACGAACCGACGTGAAGGATATGCGATCGATCCTCCGGCTGACCTACGAACAGGGTTTGTCGGTACGGGCTGTGTCGGAGCGACTGAAGCTCAGCAAGACGACAGTATCGACCTATGTGCTGCGCGCCCGGGAAGCTGGTCTGACAGCCTGGCCGTTACCGCCGGGCTACGATGACGATGCAGCGATCGAACGGTTGGTGTTTCGACGGGTTGGTCGACCACCCCAGGATCTGGATGAGCCTGACTGGGCCGTTATGGCGCAGGAGATCAAGCGCAAGGGCGTGACGCTGTTGCTGCTGTGGCAGGAATACCGGGCCGCGCACCCCAATGGCTATGGTTACACCTGGTTTTGCACCCGGTTCATGGCCTTCCAACGGCGCACGCATGTCAGCTTTCGTAATCGGCATGAAGCAGGCGCGGTGATGCAGACCGATTATGCTGGCCATACTGTGCCGGTGGTCGACCCTGTGACCGGGGTCATTACCCAGGCACAAATCTTCGTGGCTGTTCTGGGCGCATCGTCCTTCACCTTCGCGATGGCCAGTGCGAGCCAGAAGTTGCCTGACTGGATCGACGCGCAGTGCCGTGCCCTGAGCTTCATTGGCGGGGTTCCGCGCGCGATCGTGTGTGACAACCTGAAGGCGGGTGTTGCCAAGGCGCTATGGTTCGAGCCGACGCTGAACGCGACCTTTGCGGCGATGGCAGAGCACTATGACACGACGATCCTCCCGACCCGGAGTCGGCGACCACGTGATAAGGGCAAAGTCGAAGGCGCGGTATTGATCGTCGAGCGCTGGATTCTTGCACGGCTGCGCAATCGACAATTCTTCAATCTGGCAGAGCTCAACGCCGCGATCGCCGTGCTGCTGACCGATCTCAATGACCGCCCGATGCGCCATGTCGGCAAATCACGCCGAGCACTCTTCGAAGACATCGAACGGTCGGCGCTGGCGTCGTTGCCTGCGGCACCGTTCGAATATGCCGAGTGGAAAACCGCGCGCGTTCATCCCGATTACCACGTCGAGGTCGACAAGACGTTCTACTCGGTGCCGCACCGATTGATCGGCCGGCAAGTCGATGTCCGGCTGACGCATCGGGTGGTTGAGATCTTCTACGATCATGCGCGGGTGGCCAGCCATATGCGCACATCCCAGCGCCGCGGGCATGTCACTGTCAGCGAGCATATGCCCAAGGCGCACCAGCGCTATGCGAATATGTCGCCAGCAAGCCTGATCGACCGGGCCAACAAAACGGGGCCAAACACCGCGACGCTTGTAGAGCGGCTGATGCGCGACAAGCCGCATCCCGAGCAGGGATATCGCTCTGCCATGGGCGTTCTGTCGCTCGCCCGGCGCTATGAACGCGAGCGGCTCGAAGCCGCATGCGATCGGGCGCTGACCATCGGCGCGGTCTCCTATTCCTCCGTGAATGCCATCCTCAAAGCCGGCTTCGACAAGATCCCGCCGGCGACGAAACCGGCCAAACCGACACCTGCCCACGGGAACATCCGTGGGGGCTCCTATTACCAGTAACGAAAGGACTGCTGCGTGCTGATACATCCTACTCTTGATCAAATGCATATTCTCGGGCTGGCCGGAATGGCCGCCGCATGGCGCGACATTGCCGATCAGGACGCCACCGGCGATCTGACCAGGGAAGAATGGCTAGGACTGATGCTGGACCGTGAGATTGCTGTCCGGGCAGATCGGCGTCTGACCAACCGTCTTGCCAGCGCGAAGCTCCGCTTTGCAGACGCCTGCATCGAGAATGTCGACTTTGCCGCACATCGCGGAATTGATCGTCGCAACGTCCTCTCGCTCGCTCAGGGCGCCTGGCTCAAAGCCAATGAGAATTTGATAATCACAGGTCAAACCGGCACCGGGAAAACCTGGCTGGGGTGTGCGTTCGGACGCCAGGCCGCGCGTCAGGATCACTCTGTCTTGTATTTGCGCGTACCGCGCCTGTTCGAAGACCTTGCTCTTGCACGCCTGGACGGCCGGTTCCCGCGGGTCGTCGATAAGCTCGCCCGGGTCCAGTTGCTGATTTTGGACGACTGGGGCACGCACAGTCTCAACGATCAGCAGCGCCTCGATCTGCTCGAAATCTTCGAAGAACGTTACCGCAGAAAATCAACGCTGATCACCGCCCAGCTCCCAGTCGCGGCATGGCATGACATGATCGGAGAACCGACCATCGCTGACGCTATCCTCGATCGTATCATCCATAATGCCCACCGCATCACCCTGAAAGGCGACAGCATGCGGAGACAGAAATCACCCGCAAGCTTGACTGACGAGGCAAATCCGGAAATCACACAACCCTGACAGCAACCAGGCTCCCTGCGCCTAATCTCAGCTGTCCCGGATTTAGTGAAACCAGTGTCCGGGATTTAGCGAAACGACTGTCCTGTTTTTGTGAAATCCGCACACCAGCGGGCGTCGATTGATCTTGACCGCCAACCAGGCTTCCAGCGCCTCGTCAGACAGGGCGAGTTTGTCAAAGCCGCTCACGCCGCCAGATCCATGTGCGGCATTGGGACTGATGGCGTCCAGTTCCAGGCGAGGAGTTGGTCAAGTTCGTTGTTCCTGACCTTGCCCGAGACGATGCGCCTCAGCACGTCGTTCAACCAGGTGAACGGATCAAGGCCATTCAGTTTTGCCGTCTGAAGCAAGGATGCCAGTATCGCCCAACTGCGCGCGCCGCCTTCGTTGCCAGCGAACAGACTGTTCCGGCGCCCAATGGCAATCGGGCGCATTTGCCGCTCGATCATGTTGCTATCAACGTCGATGCGACCATCCTCGAGGAACAGCGTCAGTCCGTGCCAGTGGTCATGGGCATAGCGG
>CAIZEE010000196.1 GCA_903931835.1 uncultured Elstera sp. | reverse complement strand
GCGCGCAGCAGCTTGTTGACCGAAAACCCGATCGGAAACAGCAGCGGGATCATCACCGATGCCATGAACAGCACGGAGATTAACGGTACTCCCCGGATAAGCTCGATATCGACGACCGACAGGGCGCGCAAGATCGGCAGATTGGAACGCCTAGCGAGCGCCAGCAGGATGCCGAGCGGGAATGCGCCGATCAGGCTGACCGCCGCGATGACAATGGTAAGCGGCAAACCACCCCAATTTTCCGTCGGAACGTAACTCAGGTCGAATATGCCGCCGAACATGAGGATGCCGATAGCGACAAACCCGGTCACCCAGAGCGCTGCCAACTTGCTCCACCACAACCGCCGCCAACAACTGGCCGCAAGCAACGCGATAAAGATCAGACAAGCGAGGGCCGGCCGCGCCTGTTCGTCATAGGGAAACCGCCCGAACAGAACGAAGCGCCACCAATTGCCGATAAACGGCCAGCAGGCACCCTGCCCTTCTGCGGCGTTGCAGGCATCAAGCCCGCCGGAAAATACGCCGCGCACGAACAGCCAGCCGATCAGGCCATAGGCGATCTTGAACAGGATCGCGGCGGCGACCAGCGTGACGATGCTGTTGGCGATGCCGTTAAAGAGTTTGGCGCGAGCCCAGGTGATGGCTGTCATGATCAACGCTCGATCAATCGGACGCGTCTATTGAACGCGCCGAGGGCAGCCGAAACGCTAAGACTGATGCCGAGATAGACCACCATCATGATGGCGACGCCTTCGATCGCCTGACCGGTCTGATTGATCGCCGTATTGATCGTCTGCACCAGATCGGGAAAACCGATCAGAACGGCGAGCGAGCTGTTCTTGATCAGGTTCAGATATTGCCCCATCAGCGGCGGAATGATGACGCGCAAGGCCTGCGGCAGGATGACGAGCCGCATGATCCAGCTCTCACGCATGCCGAGCGCGCGTGCCGCCTCGCTCGCCCTTTCGACACCGACAGGATGCCGCCGCGCACGACCTCGGCGACGAAGGACGAGGTGTATAGCGACAAGCCGATGACGAGCGCCGCCAATTCGGGGCTGATCGTGCCCCCGCCGGCGAAGTTGAAGCCGTGCAACTCCGGCACTTCGATGGTCAGCCCGCCAAAGGCAAAGGACACGATGACGGGAAGCAGGATGATCGCCGCCAGATTGGGCAGCAGAACTGGCCGCAATTGACCAGTCGCGAGTTGATGCCGCCTTGCCGCCTTTGTCCAGATAGCCGCTGCTATTATGGCGACCAGCAAAGCGACGGCACTGGCGATCAGCGCGCCATCAAGGACGGGCAGCGGAAACTTGAAACCACGATTGCTGAGAAAAACGACGCCCAAAACACTCAGGGCCTGGCGCGGATTGGGAAACGCCTGACCGATTAAATCATACCAGAGGAAGAGTTGCAGCAGTACCGGCACATTGCGCAGCGACTCGACATAGATCGAGGCGAGCCGTGCGAGCAGCCAGTTCGAAGACAGCCGCGCGATACCGACCAGCAACCCCAGCGTCGTGCAGAAGAAGATGCCGAGCACCGATACAGTCAGTGTGTTGACCAGACCAACCGCGAAGGCGTGGGTGTAGCTGTCGGTCGGCGCGTAGGGAATCAGCGACTCACCGATGGCGAAGCCGGCTGTCTGGCTCAAGAACCCGAACCCGGTCGCGATATGCTGCGCATCCAGATTGACGATCGTGTTGTGGGTCAGGTCGGCGACGACCAGGATGACGATCGCCAGCACAACGATCTGGGCAAGTACGGCGCGGACGCCGCGATCGTTCAACCAGGACGATTTCACTGCCATGCCGGTAGGCTCTCGCGACGCTTTAGCGTAACGGGATCGCGTAAATCAGGCCGCCATTGGTCCAGAGGGCGTTCAGACCGCGTTTCAGTTTAAGCGGCGAGCCTTCGCCGACATTGCGCTCGAACATCTCGCCGTAATTGCCGACGGTCTTGATGATGTTGACGACCCAGTCCTCGCTCAGGCCCAAGGAAGCCCCCAAACCAGGGTCGACGCCCAGCATGCGCTGGATTTCCGGGTTGGGCGATTTCTTCATCGCCTCGACATTCGCCTGGGTAACTCCCGATTCCTCGGCCTGAAACAGCGCATACATCGTCCAGGTGACGATATCGCCCCATTGCGCATCGCCCTTGCGGTACGAGACCGCGAACGGCTCCTTCGAGATGATCTCAGGCAGGATCGTATAGTCAGCATCGGTCGCGTGATGGGCTGCACGGGTCGATGCCAGCGCCGAGCGGTCGGCCGTGAACGCGTCGCAGCGGCCAGAAAAGAATGCGCCCTCAACCTCTGCCAGATCCTGGATCACGACCGGCTTAAAATCGATCTTATTGCTGCGGAAATAATCCGTCAGGTTGAGTTCGGTCGTCGTGCCCGGCTGCACGCAGACCGTGGCGCCGTTCAGCTCCTTGACGCTTTTGACGCCGAGCTTGGCCGACACCATAAAACCCTGCCCGTCGTAGAAATTGGGCGGTGCGAAGCTGAGACCGAGCGAGGTGCTGCGCTTGAGCGTGTACGTCGTATTGCGCGCCAGCATATCGATTTCACCTGATTGCACGGCGGTGAAGCGTTGCTGCGCGTTGAACGGCAGGAATTTGACCTTATCGCCGCTTCCCAGCACGGCGGCAGCGACCGCCCGACAGGTATCGACATCAAGGCCGCTCCAATTGCCCTTGGCATCGGGCGTGCTGAAGCCGGCCAGCGACGCGTTCACGCCGCAATTGATGAAGCCCCGCTTCTTAACCGCGTCGAGCGTCTCGCCCGCGTTTGCGGCATTCGCGACGCCGAATGCCAGTGCAAGCGCAACAAACGCGCCCCGCAGCCAAAACGCTTTACCCATTGCTTACTCCCCCGCTCGCAATACCGTGCCTATTTATCCAATCCTGATCGGGTTAATGCAAGGAGCTTGCCTCACTGGCTGATATTGGGCTGCTGGGTAGGCTCGTTGACAATGTGCGGGGCGATAACTACCAATGAAAATTGCGATCGATGATGGACGCATTTGATGCCCCCGAACACTGAGTTGGACCCGCTTGTCGTCCGTTTGCTGACATTGGCAGGACGCGCCCCCGGTGCTGTCATCGTTTCATCTGGAAAAGACGCGACGGATTGGGCCAAGGCGGCTGCAGCAGTTGCTCCAGCCTG
>CAIZEE010000195.1 GCA_903931835.1 uncultured Elstera sp. | reverse complement strand
GGCCAGGACCGCTGATGCGTCGAGAACGGCTTTACTCACGCGCGGCCTCGGCACGGCGTTCGGCGATCAACTCGTCGACGACGCTGCCGCCCTGATCGGCCGGTGCGTATTGTCGAACCAGCCGCCGCACCCGCTCCAGCGCCATTTTATGGGGTTCGAGGATGATCATGCCATTCTCGACACGCGCCAGAAAATCGCCGCCCGTTGGCAGGCCGACTTCGGCACGGAGGGCGGACGGGACGACGATCCTGCCATTCTGAGCCATCTTTACATAGGTATCCATAGGACGCCTCTTAACGATATGAGCCACTATAGGGTGATGTGGCATGCTCCGCATAGTATGTCAAACGGAGACAGATTGCCATTTGGCGGATCAGTCAAATTCTGAGTCGTGCACGGGATGAAATCGGCGGCAATCTGCCTTAGGCTGCAGCGATGACGGGTGCTTCGGAGTGATCAGGGACATGGCGAACACGGGCTCAGCGCGGATTGTCGGGCTGCTCCTTGTCGCTCTGCTGGGGCTATGGTTCCAAAGCCATTACGTCAAGCCGTTCCGGGTTGCCGCCGATAGCCGCAACTACGCCGCCATCGCCGATGGGATATTGGCGACGGGGCGGTTCAGCGATGGCATCTGGTCGGACGCGCCGCCGGGCGAAAGGCCGTCCGGCATGTATATAGCCCCGCTTTATCCGGCCTTCGTCGCGGCGATCGCGGCGATCGATGCGACATTGCGCGGCACGATTGCCTGTGCTTCCGCCAGCGCCACGCCGGAGAATATCGGCTGTCCGTCCGATCTGGGGTCGTTGGCGCCGATCCAACTGGTTATCGCTGTCGGTACGCTGCTATTGCTGTGGTGGTCGGCCGGACAGGTTACCGGGTCGCAGAAGATTGCCTGGGGTGCACTCGCCATCGCCAGTTTCGGCAGTTACGAATATGTCGGGTTCGCACGCGGCATCCTGACCGAGAATTTGGTGTGCCCGTTGTTCTTGGGCTATTCGATCTGCCAGTTTCTGGCGGTGAAGCGCTCATCGTGGCGTCTGGCGATCGCAGCCGGCGTTCTGCTGGGTCTGACCGCGCTGACGCGGCCGAGCTTCCTGTATTTAGGCTATGTCACAGCATTGCTCGGGCTGGTTCTGCTCGCTTTTGGCCCGGCGAGGCGCCGGGTGGCGATCCTCTGTCTGATCGTTGGCGCGGTCGCCAGCCTGACGGCTCTGCCCTGGATGCTGCGCAATCTGCTCGTGCTCGGCGCATTCGACCTCAGCCGCGGCTATAGCGGCGTTATTCTGACCGAGCGGGTCTCCTACGACGCCATGACCTGGCGCGAATATCTGGCGGGGTGGATTTATTTTCTCCCCGATTTCGGCGACTCGCTGGCGCATCGGTTGTTCGATGCGGCTGATTTTGTGCGGCTTGGCTGGGATGACAAGCCGACCAGTTTCTATTCGGTCGCGCATGTCCAACTGCAGGCGGAGACGGTGGGGGCGGCGGGTGGTTCCGCCCAGCATGTCGGCTACCTGATCCGTCATTACATCCTGCCCGATCTGCCGAAGTACACTGCTGTCACGCTGCTGCTGATGTGGCGCGGGCTATGGGTGTCGAAGTATTTCGGATTGCTCTGCGCGCCGATGCTTGCCGGACGGCTGATCGGTGATCTGCGCCGGCGGCATTACGACCTCATGCTGTTTACCGCACCGGCGATCTTCATGCTGGCGCTGCACGCGGCGCTGTCGGTCAATATATCGCGCTACAATGTCGGGCTGATCCCGCCGATGAGCATGGCGGCGGCGCTGGTGTTGTCGAGGGTGTGGCGGCGGGGGCGACACTTATCTCCTCTCCGCCCCGGGGGGCGGATAGGCTGGGTGGGGTGGGGGGTGAGCGACGGGAGTTTGCCGGCTCATCCATCTGCCAGGCCCACCTCACCCGACCTCTCCCCCCTGAAGGGCGGACAGGGGAAGAAAACGGGCGGGGAGGGGACGGACTAAGCTGCGGCGACCTTGGTCAGGCGTTTGACGCGGGCTTCCATGAAGCGCCAGGCGAGTTTGGCGGCGATGCGTTGCAGCCAGCCGGCGGGATCGAGCCCGACCGCCTTGAAAATCATCGCCATACCGCGATCGACATGCTGGGCGCGATAGAACGGATAGGCGCGCGTCACATAGGCGTGGTTGAACACCTGGCGGTCATAGGCAGCACCGGCACCGTTCGCGGCGTAATAGGCATAGGCGAGCTCGTCATCCTCGCTCTCCGTCACGCGGCCGGCGGCGATGCGGATGCGGCCCCATTTGCCAAGGCGCTCAGTGTCGAGATAGCGCTTCAGATGGGTGTAGAACAGCTTGTAATGGCGCAATTCGTCGGCGGCGATGCGGCGGCAAAGCTCATGCAACACCGGCTCATCGGTAGCGTCCTTGATCGCCGTGTACCAGGAGCTGGTGCCGCTTTCGACGATACAGCGGGCGATCAACTCGCCCGAGCGGCTGCCCCGCACCGAGTGATCGACCTCGAGCGGCAGTCGATAGCCCTCGGTAAAGGCCTTGAACGCGGCATCGAAATCGAAGGTCGGATCGGCCAGCTCAGCCCAGCGGCGCAAGGCCTGGCCGTGCTGCACTTCCTCAACCGCCCATTTACGGGTGACTTCCTGAAATTCCGGATCGTCATGGAAGACGTTGCTGAGATAGGTGCCGTAATCGAGCCCGTTATGCTCGACCAGCGAAGCCGCCTTGATGACCTTGAGCGTGTCGGGATTGACGCGCGACGCGTCAAACTTCCCCCACTCAATATCGTCTAAGGACCAATGCTTCATCGATTCGCAAAACCTTCAAGTCGGCGACTTACACTCCTAATACGCGAGGTATCAGGAAAACGTTCCGTAATTTATATGGTTTTTGCGTCGATCGCCGCAAGCATTGCCTGTTTAACCAGCAATTCCGACCAGATACCGGATGCCGGCAGCTCAGCGCTGGGCACCGATCCGGGATTGGCGGCGGTCAGCGCGTCGATCCGGCCTTGGATCGCCGCCCGGTCGAGGCTCGCGACCGGAACGGCGTTCTCCGCCAGCACGACGCAGCGCTCTGCCGTTACTTCGGCAAAGCCGCCATCGACAAAAATCGCCTGCGCGACCCGGTCATTCTCATAGACCTGCACGACGCCCGGGCGCAGAGCCGCGATCAGCGGCGAATGGCCGGCCAGCACGCCGAATAGCCCTTCGGATCCCGGCAGCACGGCCATTTCGACCGCCTCCGACAGCAGCACCTTTTCAGGCGATACCAGCTCCAGAATGATCCGGCCCCCTGTCTGACCAGTGCTTGCGGCGTCGGCCATAATTAGGCAGCCGCCGCCAGCTTGCGGCCCTTTTCAATGGCGCTTTCGATCGTGCCGACCATGTAGAAGGCCGATTCCGGCAGGTCGTCATGCTCGCCATCGACGATCGCGCGGAAGCCCTTGATCGTGTCTTCGAGAGCGACGAACACGCCGGGGCTGCCGGTGAAGACTTCGGCGACGTGGAAGGGCTGCGACAGGAAGCGCTGGATCTTGCGCGCACGGGCCACGACCAGCTTGTCCTCTTCGGACAGCTCGTCCATGCCCAGAATGGCGATGATGTCCTGCAGCGACTTATAGGTCTGCAGCACGCGCTGCACGTCGCGCGCGGTCTGGTAATGCAGATCGCCGACGACGCGGGGGTCGAGCACGCGGCTGGTCGAGTCGAGCGGATCGACGGCGGGATAGATGCCAAGCTCGGCGATCTGGCGGTTCAGCACGGTGGTCGCATCCAGATGCGCGAAGGAGGTGGCCGGGGCCGGATCGGTCAGATCGTCGGCGGGCACGTAAATCGCCTGCACCGAGGTGATCGAACCCTTCTTGGTCGAGGTGATGCGTTCCTGCAGCGCACCCATATCGGTCGACAGCGTCGGCTGATAACCGACCGCGGACGGGATACGGCCGAGCAGAGCCGACACTTCAGAGCCTGCCTGGGTGAAACGGAAGATGTTGTCGACGAAGAACAGCACGTCC
>CAIZEE010000194.1 GCA_903931835.1 uncultured Elstera sp. | reverse complement strand
TTGCCCTTCAGCACGATCAGGCCGAGCGGGCGATGCGGCAGGTCGAATTCGGCACCGAGCGTACCGCCGCTGACGCAGAGCCTAGTGCCGAAATACTTGTTCAAACCTTCAAGGCGTGCCGCAGTGTTCACGGCGTCACCCAGGGCCGTGTATTCGAACCGTTCGTCGGAGCCGAAATTGCCGACGCTGGCCCAGCCGCAATGCACGCCGATACGGGTGATGCCGAAGCGACGCCCCCTGGCGATCTGATCCTGATAGAAGGAATAGCAGAATCCGTCGAGCTTCAGCGCACAGGCGACCGCATTGCGGGCGTGCTCTTCAGTCTCTTTCGGCGCATTGAAAATCGCAAACACGGCGTCACCGATGAATTTATCGACCGTGCCGCCATGCTCGAAGATGATCTTGCACATACCGTTGAAATATTCGTTCAGCACGACCGAGAGCGTGCGCGCATCCATCTTCTCGGAGATCGTGGTGAAGCCGGCGACGTCGGTGAAGATGAAAGTCATCTCCCGCCGCTTGGCGTCGAGCGACAGCTTGGCTGGATCGTTGACCATCTCGTCGAGCAGCGCCGGCGACAGGTATTTGGAAAACGCCGCCTGAATGAATTTCTTCTGATCGCGTTCTTGCCGTCCGGTATAGGCGTCGGTTGCCCAGAGCGACAGGCCGGTCGCCAGCGAGGGCGTCACGATCGGCAGAAGAATATAGAAGAAACTGAACGCCTCAAACCCGCCACCGACGATCAGAGCGACGACCAAAAGCCCGGCACCGACGCGAAGCGGCACACCCATCGGGACGCGACCGAGCAGCACACCGACCGTCGCGCATACTAAGATCAACGCGAGCTTGGATTGCCAGCCGACCTCCGGCGCCTGCCGGCCATCCAATAGCTGCGCCAGGCCATAGGCGTGGAACAGCGCGCCAGGTAGTTTGCCAAGATTGCCCTCAAACCGCGCGGCGAACGGCGAGCGATATCGGTCAATCAGGCTTTCATCGGCACCGACCACCGCGATCTTATCCTTGAACCAATCCGGGTTCAGTACCTTCACGCTATGCGCTGGATATTCGGGGAAGGGCGGCGTATCGGCATCCTTTCGTCCCCGATAGCGCAGCCAGGTCTGGTTTCGAGGCGCCTGCTTGCCCGTCAGATCCTCGTAGAGCCTGGCGGCAACGCCGGGAATGAAGGTGCCGTCGGGCAGTTTGTCGCCGGGATAGATCCAGCGCACGGTCTCGTCGATCCTGTCGGTTCCGACATTCGCGAAACCGCGCAGCGCCAGCGGCACAAAATCGTCCTCGTATTCCTGCTGATCGTCGTCCAGCGGGGTGCCGTGTGCGTAGCTGATCGCCAGCGGAACCTTGAGCTCTGTGATAGTCTTTTTAAACTCCGCGTCCTTATCCTCCTCGGTCGGCTGGTCGAGCAGAACGTCAAGCAGCACGCCCTTCACCCCTCGTGCCTCAAGCGTCTTCAGCAGATCGCTCAAAAAGTGCCGATCGATCGGTGTTCGATACGGGAACTGCGCCAGCGTCTCATCCGTGATGCCGATGAAGATAATGCCTGAATCCTGGGGCTCAGGCGGCGTCAGATAGGCGATGCGGTAATCGGCCAGATAACGCTCGATCGACGCGACGAACGGCAACCCCACCAGCATCGCCATACACGCCCCAGACACGGCCAGAACGATCAGCACGTAAACGCCAATATTGAGAACCTGTCTGCCGCGCTTGGTCACTGTGAACCCGTCTTTCCAGAGCCTTGTATTTGTCTACAATCAAACATCACATTGCGCTACCGTTCCGGCGGGCGATCAGCGGGTTGAGGGGTTGAGGTATGGCAGGAAGCGCAGGTGGCGGTCGCAACCAGGACTTAAAGAACAATGCGATCGGCGTCGGTGCAGCGTTCATCATCCTGGCAATCGATCTGGTCGTCGGCTCCACTTTGCCTCTGGGACTGTTAGTGCCCATCGCGTATTTTGGCTTGCTGGTCCTACTCTATCGTTTCGAGCGTGATCAGGCCCTGTTGATCAGCGGCATCGCCGCCGGCGTCTTCACGGTGGTCGGTGGGTTTGGCACGCTCGCCTCGCCGGGCAGCGCTGAAATCATCGATCGCGTTGCCTATGCCGCGACGCTGATTGGCCTGACGATCCTGCTGGTCGCTTCGATCAAACAGCAACGCGAATTGCGCAGCCTGTCGACCGTCGACGCGCTGACGGGAGCACTGCATGAAGCGGCCTTTACCATTCAAGTCGCGCGCGAAGCCATCCGCGTGCGCCGCTATCGTTCCAAACTGTCGGTCATCATGGCGGAGATCGACAATTTCAAGCAAATCGAGAAATCCAAAGGGCGTGCTGCGTCGGAAGCCTTGTTGGCGAGCCTCGCCAAGGTGTTTCTGAGCGGCATCCGCCCGACCGATCTTTTCGGCCGCTCTGGCAACCGCCTGCTGATCGCCATGCCGGAAACGACCGAGCTCGGCTCATCAACGGTGGCCGAGCGGCTGCGCACAGCGCTCAGCGACCCGGCCCTGCTACCAGAAGGAATCGAGAATTTCGATGCGACAGTGAGTTACGGCATAAGCTGGATTTTTGACCGCGACACCAATGCCGATGGTGTCCTGGCGCGTGCAGAGAAAGCGCTGCAGGCATCGCAGGCAAAGGGCCCGGGCAGCATCACAACACTGAAGGACGGCGCCTGATTTATTTGGAAGCAAGCGTCTTCGCGACCGCAGCCGCTTGTCCCTTGCAACCCTTATCGTCCATCCAGGCCGCGCGAACGGTCGATGGCAGATTGGCCGGGATCACGTGCACGGTGATGGATGTGGTGGCCGCATTGATGCCGACCAGGTAGCTGCCGCCATCGCGCAGCGGCACCGAATGGTTCAGCGTAAGGTAATCGCCAGCGGATGCCGGCCAAGTCGTCTGCGCCTTCCAGCTATGATCGGCCGGTTCAATGGCGATCTTCGCCTCCCCGCCGGTATGCGCCGGCCACCACAGAACAGCGGGCGACCCTTCCAGAATGCAACGATTACCGGGCCGGGTGATGTCCATCAGGCTCGGATCGGACGCGACGTGATCTTCGGTGCCGCGCACGACACCGAGGCTGGCTGAGCTGGATTCGCCCTGCTTGCCGAGATCAAGCAGCGCTTGGACAACTGTTGCTTGCGCGGCGCTGCCTTCAGGTGCCGGCGGCCCTTCAAACGGACCCTTCAGGCGGATGGTCTTGCCATCCTCACTGATCAGCGACAATTTCTGTCCGGCTTCAAGCTTGATGGGAGCGGAACCGTCAATCGATTGGCCGGCGGTTAGCTGAATGCCCCGTGCCTCCAGCACCACAACCTGCACTGCCTCGCTGCGCGTGGCGCTCACCATCATAGCGGCAGGCAACAACCCCACCAGGGCGGCAAGTTTCAGGTTACGTTTCGCCAGGATCGCCATTTTGCGTATTTGCTCCCGTTAAGAAATCGCCGGTGCGGACAGCACTTGCACCTTAACGATCAAGATTAGCATGAAATTCTTAAAGAATTAATTCTGATTGCGGCCTGCGGCCAAGGCCGTCAGGCGGAGTTTCACTTGCGCCAACACGTCGGCCCAATCACCCGATTGAGGATGCCGGAACTGCGTCAGCGTCGGGTACCACGGACTATCATCCCTCGCCCGCTGCCAGCGCCAACACGAATCGAACCGATTGAGCATCCATACCATTTTGCCGAGTGCTCCGGCCAAATGCACGACCGCCGTATCGACGCCAATCACGAGATCTAGCCCTTCGATGAGGGCCGCCGTATCGGCGAAATCGGTCAGCTCTGCGGTCCAATCATGCAAGGACAGGCCGACGGGCGGCGTCTGCCGAGCCGGATCGGCCATTTGCAGCGAGATGAACTCGACGCCCGGCAGGCCAGCCAAAGGCGCCAGCTGCTGCAACGCCATAGATCGTCTGCGATCAACAGCGAGCGAAGCGGTATCGCCATGCCGCATTCCACCCGCCCAGACCAGGCCGACGCGGAGGCCCTTGAGCGATCTCAGCCGCTCGGCCCAAACCGACACTTGCGCCGGATCGGCGGCGAGATAGGGAGTTGCTGCGGGGATCGTTGTCACCGTCGCCTGCAATGCGAGCGGCAAGCTCATCAGGGGACAATGCAGATCGAAATCCGGCGGCTCCTCCCCTGTCGGGACGATTTGGATGGTACGTTTCAGGCTACCCATCAATCGCACGAGCTCCGGAGGCACCTCCAGGATCACGGTCGCTTCCGCCTCAATAAGCAGTATGTAGCGGCAGAATTGGATCGTATCGCCAAACCCCTGCTCCGCATGCAGGAACAATCTCCTGCCGCCAAGCGTCTCGCCACGCCATTGCGCCTGCGCGAAGGAACGCTGGTGGTTGCGCAAGGGCTCGACCTGCCAACGCTGCTCGAATTGCCGCCAGCCTTCCTCGAATTTACCGGCGGCAAGCAGCGTCATCGAAAGACTGCTCAACGCCTCGGCATAATCTGGTTTCAGCGCAAGGGCAGCCCGAGTGCTGGCCTCTGCCTAATCCAGGCGACCCAGCGCATTCAGTGCCGTACCGAGATTATGCAGCATCCCGGCATGATCCGGCTTCTGCGCCAGTGCCGTACGATAAGCAGCCTCCGCCTCGCCAAAGCGTCCCTGGAACTGCAGGACATTGCCCAGATTCCCAGCAGCGTCGATATAGGCCGGGTCGCTTTGTAGGGCGCGGCGATACCAGCTTTCGGCGTCGGCAATAGCACCGCGGCGTTGCAGGAGATTGGCGAGGTTATTGGCGGCTTCCGGGAAGTCAGGCCGTGCCCGCAAAGCCGCCCGCAAACATACCTCCGCCTCGCCGAAGCGCTTTTGCTGACTATAGGCGAGTGCGAGGTTATTAAGCGTGTCGGCGTTGCCCGGATTGAACTGAAGAGCCCGCTGCAGGCTCATTTGAGCGTCGGCACCCCGGCCCTGCCCCAACAAAACAGCGCCAAGCTGATCATGGGCATCGGGATAGTCGGGCCACAGCCTTATGGCCTCTATAAAGCATGTCTCGGCCGCCTCGTACCGCCGCTGCTCACGCAAAGCCGAACCGAGATTAGACCATACCACCGGATCGCTCTGATCAAGGGCGAGCGCTGTTCGATAGGCTGCTTCGGCCAATGCCGGCTCGCCTTGCGCCCGCAGAACATGGCCAATCCCGGCATGGCCTCGCGGTTGTTGCGGCTCCAGCGCGGCAGCATGTTGAAAATACGCCAGCGCCGCGTCCAGACGACCGGCCTGATGCGCTGCCACGCCCAGAAAATAATATCCGCCCGGATTGGCTGGATCGCTATCGAGGATCTGCAGATAAAGCGCCTCAGCCAGTTCCAGGCGCCCCGCCCGATGATGGATCTGCGCGTCGGCGAAGGCTTCGGCAATCTGCGTCGCCGTCAGGAATGATTTGGATGTCGTCATGCGACGCTACATCATCGCCTCGCGCCGGAGATTGCAAGCCTATGGTCTGATCGGTTCAAAATTGAACCGTGAATCGGACCCTACTGATATGAATAGTGGGCGATTCACGTTTCAGGTTGAAGAAACCTGAAACGCTCGCACTCTAGCGCAAAACTTTATACCGGACATCCCACAGCGTGACCCGTACCCGTGCCGATTTAATCCTGCTGATCGCTGCCGTGATCTGGGGTCTAGCCTTTGTTGCGCAATCGACCGCCATGGCCGCAGTGCCGCCGCTCGTCTTCATTGCCTGCCGCTTTATCCTGGCATCGCTGGTTCTGGCGCCGCTGGCGTGGTGGGAACATCGGCGCGCACGCATCCCGGTAGACCGCAAAAGCCTCTTCGGCATGATCATGCTCGGCATCGTGTTCTTCACTGGCGCTGTACTTCAGCAGACCGCGTTGTTGACGACCAGCGTGACCAATACCGGCTTCCTCACCAGCCTTTATGTCGTGTTCACCCCGCTCATCGGCCTGATCCTCCATCGCCAGCGCCCCCATGTGCTGATCTGGCTTGGCATTGCGCTGGCTATGATCGGAACCTGGTTGTTAAGCGGCGGCGTCAGCAATATGAGACCGGGCGATTTTCAGCTGGTCCTGTCGGCCCTGTGCTGGGCCGGACAGGTCATCATGGTCGGCCGGTTGGTTCGGCTGACGGAGCGCGCGATCGGAACCGTCTTCATGCAAATGGCCGTCTCAGCCACTCTTGGCATTATCGCCAGCCTGATCTTCGATCACGCCAATACTGGCAACATCGCGAATGCGCTGCCGGAGTTGCTCTATACCGGCATCATGTCAGGCGGCGTCGCTTTCGCGCTGCAGGCGACGGGGCAACGCTTCACACCCAATTCGGATGCCGCGATCATCCTGTCGGCAGAGGCGCCCTTCGCTGCGATTTTCGGCGCACTGATCCTGGGCGAACGGTTGACGGTGGAGGGTGGGATCGGCTGCGGCTTGATCTTCTCAGCCATCCTGCTCGTCCAGCTTATCCCGTCTGAAAGACCTAGTTAGACGCCGCCCGCTCGCCGTGCAGGCCGCTGCCGTCGCCGATCAGGGTGAAGGCCGCCCAGTAGAACGGGTGCGCCGTCTTGGGATTAGCGGCGATTACCTGCTGTGAGGCTCGCAGCGCGTCCGAAACACCGCCATTAAGCTGAGGTCCCAAACGCTGGAACATCCCAGTCATGAGCGCGACGGTCGTGACTGACGGAACCTGCCAGTGGCTGGCGAGAACCGCGCGGCCGCCCGCATAGAAGAACGACTCGGCTAGGCCGGACAGTGCTGGCCCACCAAACTTACCGCCCCGCTTCAGACCATCGCCAGCCGTGTTACAGGCCGACAACACGACCAGATCGGCGTCGAGATGCAGCGACGCTACTTCGCTCGACACCAGCAAACCATCATCGGCTGGCGAACTCGGCTGCTTGGCCGGTGGCGACATGGCGAGACCGGGTTCGGACTGGCAGCGCAATTCGCCGGGCAACAGCCCATGCGTTGCGAAATAGACCACCCGGAAGCGGTCAAGCTTGGCGTCGCGTAAAGTTGCCTTGCTAACATTCTGGCCCAAGATCACGTCGCTCGACGGTGCCTTCAGCATGGTTGCGATCTGGCGCACCTCGTCGGCCGTCTCCGGCAAGGGGGCCAATGACCGGATCATGTCGGAAGACACCGCCCCGCCGGTGCGGCATTCCGTGCCGAGAGCGGCCAGGCTGTTGCTGCCGGCAGCAGCGCCGACAAACAGCGGTGCGCCAAAACCGATAAAGGGATCGGGTGCGCTGGCGCGCGCCTTGAGCGCCCGTAGGCTGAGAAAATCCTGTGGCGACGGAACAAGGCTGGTCGCCACCTTGCGCATCAGCCAGTCGGCAGAGGCGTAATCGGCGTCATGTCCGGGTGCCGGCGAACTCGCCACCAGCAAGGCCGGCGGCAGGCTCAGCAGAGCCTTGCTCGATACCACCACCAGATCGGAAACGCCCTTCAAGGGAGTGGCGAACGGCCCCAGCAGCTCGGTGTAGAGTTTATGGCTGAGCTTCAGATCAAACGGCGCCGGCCCCTTGCTGGTTACCTGGAACGCGCGGCGAAGCTCGCCGACGGTATCGGTTAAATCCTCACCGCTGATCGCGAGCTTTGCGACCGTCAGACCGCTCTTGGTAATCAGGAAGCCATAGCTTTTTTCTGGGCCGAACAGGAACGACACCAAGGCTTCATTGGGCCCAAGCTGAGCCTGTACCTCATCCGATTTGGCGCTATGCGGCGTGGTCAGGCGATTGAACGCGGGATAGGCATCGGCCAATTGCTTTGCGAGCTCATCGCTGCGCTTGGTCGCCGTTTGAAGCTGCGCCGCCAATTCGCCTTCAAGCTTGGCGTCCCGCCGATCGGTCGGTTTGCCGGTTTCATTGGCCAGCCGCAATTGCAGATTGTCGCGTTCATGCGCCGCATCATCGGCGCTGCGTGACAAGGCCGCCACGGTCGGATCATTGGCTTCGATCCGGGCAGCGGCCCGCGCAATGGTCTGGCTGGCAACGCCACCATCGGCGAGCTGCGCCGCTTCGAACATCTCTTCACGCAGAGCAACCGCGCGGTCGGGCTGCATCGCCGCAACGGCATCGAGGGCGTCCAGGTACGGCGTCAGCTTGTCGGTCGACAGCTCGTCGCGCGCAGCCGTCGTCGTGCTCAGAATCGCAACGCCCTTCTCAAAGGACTCGATGGCCCGCAACGACAGGCCTTCAGCCTGATACATCCGGCCAAGCGCCATATAGACACTGGCCGTCGGCGCGGTCTCGCCAAAGAGTTTCTGCTGCAGGCCGAGCGCGACGGTGAGCTGCGCTTCGGCGTCTTCGACCTTGCCGCTCTTCTGACTGATCTCTGCCTGGACCATCAGGAAACGCGGCCGCCACCAGATCGGCAAGCCTTGAACCGAATTCAGGATATCCATCGCCTCATCAATTGAAGCGCGCGCCAGTCCTAAATTATCCACTCGGCCGTCTGTCGTCCGGTAGGCCATCGCGGCCTCCAGATACAGGCTCTGCGCCAATTCGCCCTTTACGGTTCTGGCATTGCCGAACACCGAGGCGGAGGTTTCGCCGCCAATAGCGTCATCGTCAGCCCCGGCGTAGCCAAGGATGGTGCGACGTTGCGCTGTCGCGTCGATCGCCAAAGACAGCGCCTGCTGGAATTTATGTTCGTTGGCGGCCGCAACAGCGCGATAGCTGGCAAAACGCGCGGTGATCAACGGATCGACGCCGCGCTGAATCAGCAGGTCGGCGCGGTTGAACAGGGCGTCGGCCTCTTCGGCGCGGCCCTGATTGCTGACCGCAAGCGCGACCTCCAACAATGTTTCGCCGATCGCCGGATTATCGGCCGGCAGGATGCGCGACTGGATCTGCAACGCCTGTAAATAGGCCCGCTCGGCCCCCGCGTAATTCTGCAGGCCTTCATAGAGCCTGGCCAACTCGACCAGCGACTTATAGGTGTCGAGATCGCCGGTCGCGTAGAGGTTGGGCGTGCTGCCCAGCAGCGCTTCAAGCCGTGCGATCTTCGCCGCTTTGTCCTCAGCGGAACCGGATGCGGTAGACGCGGTTGCCGCCGGGCGGCCATCGATTACCTGGCTGATCAACGGCACGACTGCGGCCGTGCCCTCTGCCACGATCAGATGCCCGCCATTGACGGCGGCAATTGTCAGATAAGGCCAACCGCCATCCTTCAAGGTGCAGGACTGCACAAGAATGTCGACACCGCCATCGGTCTTGCTCCACCGCCCCGGCTGACAGGCGAGACGCTGATCCTGATCGCGACCAAACGCGCTGCCACGCGCCGCCGTCTCGATCGCCTTCAGGCGCGCATCGGCCTCCTGCGGCACGGATGGCGACGAGGCAAGGCTGTAGCTACCGCTCGGATGCTTCGACGCGCCGCAGAAAATGTCGGTCGGCGGCGTCAGACCTGCATCGACGCTTTTCGCAGGTCGCAGCGTCGTGTGGCATTGCTCGCCCAGCAAATCCTGGCCCAGGTTTTGTTGAGCGCCGGCGGATGCGTCGCTACCCGATGGGGATGCACAGGCACCCAACACCGCCAGGGCGAACCCCGCCGC
>CAIZEE010000193.1 GCA_903931835.1 uncultured Elstera sp. | reverse complement strand
ATCATCGTGTCGACCCAGATCGCGTCCTGTTCCTTATCGTCTGACGTGCCACGGCCGTAGAAATAGCCGTTTTCCTCGATCAGCTTGAAGGGATCGCGGGTCCAATCCTCGCGCTTCGCCTCCACCACATCGAGATGGGCGAGCAGCAACAGCGCCTTCAGCTTGGGATCGCTGCCCGGCCAGATGACGACGATACCGCCCTCCTTGGGATAGGCATCGTCATGGAAATAATGGATTTCGGCATCGGTGAACCCGCCATGCTTGAGGCGGGCACCCATTTTGGCGGCAGCGGCGGTGCAGCTTCCCGATGACGCGGTCGTGTTGGTCTCGACCAGTTCTTTATAGATGGCGCGGAATTCCTGTTCGTCAGGCGGGATATCGGCGGCAAAGGCCGATCCATGAGACAACGCCATCAACGAAGCAGCGGCGACAGCACGCCTGACCACAAGACCATATTCCATGAACGTCGTTCCCGCTCTGATCAATTCTGGGGCGGGAGCCTATCAGCGGTGGTCGCGGGTGCCAAAACAAAAGGGGCGGAGATTACTCTCCGCCCCTTGTCGTACGCTAAAGCCCGATTGATCAGGCGACTGCCTGAAGCCTCGCTTGCGATTGGTTGGCCGCGAGCCTCGGATGCGACTGATTGGCCACCGCATCCTTCATCGCACGCTGCAGCTTTTCGAACGCGCGAACCTCGATCTGGCGGATACGCTCCCGCGAGACGGAGAATTCCTGGCTCAATTCCTCCAGCGTCATTGGCTCCTCGGTCAGGCGCCGTTCGATGATGATGCGGCGTTCGCGCAGGTTGAGCTGCTCCAACGCCTCACCCAGCAGGCCGTGGCGATGGCTGAACTCATCCGCCTCGATCACCTGTACCTCCTGATTGGGCCGGTCATCGGCGATCAGATCCTGCCACTCATTCTCGCCATCCTCGCCAACCAGGCGATTAAGCGATGAGTCACCGGATGCGAGGCGACGGTTCATCTCAATCACTTCAGTGGTCGAGACGTCGAGCTTGGTTGCAATCGCCTGGACGGAGGCCGGCGGCAGGTCGCCCTGCTCCAGCTCCTCCATCTCGCCCTTCAGCTTGCGCAGATTGAAGAACAGCTTCTTCTGCGCCGCTGTGGTGCCCATCTTCACCAGGCTCCAGTTGTGCAGGATGTATTCTTGAATCGCCGCGCGGATCCACCAGATAGCGTAGGTCGAGAAACGGAACCCGCGATCGGGATCGAATTTCTGCGCCGCCTGCATCAAGCCGACATTGCCTTCCGAGATGAGCTCCGACACCGGCAAACCGTAGCCGCGGAAACCGCGGGCGATCTTGATCGCGAGACGCAGATGGCTGCCGACAAGCTGTTCGAGCGCTTTCGTATCGCGCTTGTCGCGCCAAGCATAGGCAAGCTCGCTCTCGTTTTCCGGTGATAGCATCGGAAACTGGCGGGAGTGATGCAGATAAAGGGTGAGGCCGTCGTCGGGCATTTGAGAAGTTTGGATCGCCATCATGCCTCCTGTGAAAGGTGACCTTACATCGGATACCGAAGGCGATTGGTGCCTCGCTCAGTCGACAAGTCAGCTTCGCTTGCCGGCGGGATGGATATGCTGGAGAAGCACTCCACGGTAGCTTTGGAAGGATCGGTTTTCGGATTGCTACAAGATATGTGAACGAACCCGGAACTTTACAAGCGGTCGATATTCAAATTCTTCGGCGCTGCAGCATCTTGCGACTCAGCTTCCTCCTCACGATATCTTTCGTCAAGTTTGCGTCGATGCGTGGTGCGTGGCGCGAAGAATCGCTGCCGGTTTCGGGGCGACTATGAGAGGCCGTGATAATGGATTTCGAGAAATATACCGAGCGTGCGCGCGGGTTTATTCAGTCGGCGCAAGGCCTTGCCGTGCGTTCTGGTCATCAGCGCTTTACCCCTGAACATGTGCTGAAGGTCATTCTGGACGATTCAGAAGGCCAGGCGGCACAGCTTATCCGCAGCGCCGGTGGTGATCCGGCGCGCGCAATTACCGAGACGGAGGCCGAGCTCGCCAAGCTTCCGCGCGTCGAAGGCGGCGGTGCGGGACAGCTTTATCTCGCACCTGAGACAGCGCGGTTGTTCGACCAGGCGACGCAGGTGGCGGAGAAAGCCGGCGACAGTTTCGTTACGACCGAGCAATTGCTGCTGGCCCTGGCCTTGTCCAAGGGGACGGCCGCTGCGCGCATCCTCGCCGATAGCGGTGCGACGCCGCAGGGGCTGAACACCGCCATCAATACGCTGCGCAAGGGGCGCAAGGCGGATAGCGCTACGGCGGAGAACAACTACGACGCTCTCAAGAAATATGCGCGTGACCTGACCGAGGCGGCGGCCAACGGCAAGCTCGACCCGGTGATCGGCCGTGACGAGGAAATCCGCCGCACGATCCAGGTTCTGTCGCGCCGGACCAAGAACAATCCTGTCCTGATCGGCGAGCCCGGCGTCGGCAAGACCGCGATCGTCGAAGGTCTGGCGCTGCGCATCATCAATGGCGACGTGCCGGAATCGCTCAAGAACAAGAAGCTGTTGTCGCTTGATCTCGGCGCCTTGATCGCCGGCGCCAAATTCCGTGGCGAGTTCGAGGAGCGGCTGAAGGCGGTTCTGTCGGAAATCACGGCGGCGCAGGGCGATATCATCGTCTTCATCGACGAGCTGCACACGCTGGTCGGTGCCGGCAGCGCCGAAGGCTCCATGGATGCCTCGAACATGCTCAAACCCGCCTTGGCGCGCGGTGAACTGCATTGCGTCGGGGCGACGACCCTCAACGAATACAGAAAGCATATCGAGAAGGACGCCGCCCTCGCCCGCCGCTTCCAGCCGGTTTTTGTGCCGGAGCCGGCGGTGCCGGAGACGATCTCGATCCTGCGCGGCTTGAAGGAGAAGTACGAGCTGCATCACGGCGTGCGCATCACCGATGCCGCGATCGTGGCCGCCGCTACCCTGTCCAATCGCTACATCACCGACCGGTTCCTGCCCGACAAGGCGATTGATCTGATCGACGAGGCGGCGAGCCGGCTGCGCATGGAGGTCGACAGTAAGCCTGAGGCGATCGACGAACTCGACCGCCGGATCATGCAGTTGAAGATCGAGCGCGAAGCGCTGAAGCGCGAAAGCGATCAGGCGAGCCGCGATCGGCTGGTAGCGCTCGAAGTCGAGCTTGGCGATCTTGAGGAGCGTTCAGCCACGCTGACCGCCGCATGGTCTGCCGAGAAGGACAAATTGAGCGGCGCACAAGTGCTGAAGGAGCGTCTGGAGCAAGCGCGCACGGAGCTTGACGCCGCCCAGCGCGGCGGCAATTGGGCGCGTGCCGGCGAGCTAACCTACGGCATCATCCCGGAGCTGGAGAAGCAACTGGCTGGCGCCGAGCACGAAAGCCCGCAGCACATGCTGAAGGAAGAGGTCACGGCCGAGGATATCGCCGCAATCGTGTCGCGCTGGACCGGTATTCCGGTCGACAAGATGCTGGCCGGTGAACGCGAAAAACTGCTCGGCATGGAGACGGCTCTGCGTAGCCGCGTGATCGGTCAGCAGGAAGCGATCGTTGCGGTATCCAACGCCGTGCGCCGCGCGCGGGCTGGTCTCGGCGATCCCAACCGGCCGATCGGCTCCTTCCTGTTCCTCGGGCCAACCGGTGTCGGCAAGACGGAATTGTGCAAGGCGCTTGCCGGCTTCCTGTTTGATGATGAGCGCGCCCTACTGCGCGTCGACATGTCTGAATACATGGAAAAGCATGCGGTTGCTCGGCTGGTCGGCGCACCTCCGGGCTATGTCGGCTATGAGGAAGGCGGCACGCTGACGGAGGCGGTCCGCCGCCGGCCCTATCAGGTGATCCTGTTCGACGAAGTCGAAAAGGCGCATCCGGATGTCTTCAACATCCTGCTGCAGGTGCTCGATGACGGCCGCCTTACCGATGGCCAAGGCCGTACGGTTGATTTCCGCAATACGCTCATTGTGCTGACCTCCAATCTGGGGTCGGAGATCCTGGCCAATGTCAGCGATATCGACGGCGCCCATACCGGCCAGACACGCGATGCCGTGATGGCGATCGTGCGCGGCGCGTTCCGGCCGGAATTCCTCAACCGGCTCGACGAAATCCTGTTGTTCCATCGCTTGTCGCGCGAGGAGATGACCGGGATCGTCGATATCCAGTTGGCGCAGTTCGAACGCAATCTGGCCGATCACAAGATCACGATCGAACTTGATGCTTCCGCCAAGACCTGGCTAGCCGATGCCGGCTACGATCCCGTCTACGGGGCACGGCCGCTGAAGCGTGTCATCCAGCGCTCACTGCAAAATCCGCTTGCAACGCGCATTCTGGAAGGCAGCATAGGTCCTGGCACCGTCGTGCGTGTCAGTGCCGGCGAAGACGGGCTGGAAATCAACGGGGAGCAGGCCGTCGCCGCTTGATCCCCCGGGTTTTTGGGGGGCGTGGGATGAGCGATCTGTATGTTCTGGTGCATGGCGCGTGGCATACGGGCCATGAACTCGAACCGGTCGCGGAGTTCATACGCAAGGCCGGTCATCAGGTGCATTGCCCAACGCTTGCGGGCAATCGCACCGGCGATGATCGCAGCACAATCGGCCTCAAAGACGCGATTCAGTCGGTGGTCGACTACATAGTCGGCCACCAGCTGACCGGCGTCCGGCTGGTCGGCCACAGCTATGGCGGCATAGTCATTTCCGGCGTTGCCGAGCAAATTCCCGACCGGCTGGCGCGCCTTGTCTACGTCAACGCCTTCGTGCCGCTCGACGGCGAGTCGCTGAACGACATGGTGCCGCCGCATTATGTCGAGCTGTTCGATAGCGTCGCGGCAGCCAATAACGGTGCCGTCACCCTGCCCTTCCCAATCTGGCGCGAGGCGTTCATCAACGATGCCGACCTCGCCCTGGCGCAATCGGCCTACGCCGCTCTGAACCCTCATCCCTATCGGACCTTTACCGATAAAATCTCGCTGACGCAGCCCCTTGCGGCCCTTGGGATCGGAAAATCCTATGTGAATTGCCGGCAGGATATCGCTTTGCCGCACTCCGCTCCGTGGCACCCGCGCCTGTCGGAGAAGCTAGGATTGTTTCGCCTCGTCGAATGCGATGGCAGCCGCGAAACTTGGTTCACCAACCCTGCCGTTCTGGCCCAGTCGATCATCCAGGCCGGCCGCGATTGATCCCGGTTTCTTAACAAATTTTCCATTGACCATTGTGGTGAGTGAGTGCTAACTCACGCCCCATGAAAGTCATTCGCCTGGACAGCGAAGAGCGTCGACGAGCAATCATCGAGGCAGCGCTGCCGCTATTCGCGCGCAAAGGCTTTGCTGGCACCACCACCAAAGAAATTGCCGAGCAGGCGCATGTATCCGAGGCGCTGGTGTTCAAGCATTTCCCCAGCAAGCAGGCGCTGTATCAGGCGATCATGTTGTCCGGCAGCGATGGCGACCCGGCATTCGAGCGTCTGGATGCCCTGCCGGCGTCAACCGAGGGCCTGGTCACCATGATCCATATGATGGTGACCTATTTTCTCCGCCCCGACATCGAGAATTCTGTCGATCCGTGCATCCGCATTCGTTTGAAGATGAACAGTTTCTTGGAGGACGGCGAGTTCGTCCGGCTTGCTGCCGAATGGGTAACCCATCGCATCTATCCAAAATTCGCCGCGTGTTTTGAAGCGGCGCGACAATCCGGCGACCTGGTCGCCTCGCCCGCCGCGCCCAGCAATCTATTCTGGTTCAGCGAACATCTTGCAACGATGCTGGCCACGGTTCATTTGCCAACCCAGCGCACTATCCCATATGAAGGACCAGCAGAAGCGATTGTCGAGCATGCCGTATGGTTCATCCTGCGCGGTCTCGGCTTGAAAGACACCGCCATCCTAAACTATGTCCGGCCCGCCCAGACCTGCGTCCAGCCTACATTATTGTCACAGCCACACTGAACCCGCGTATCGCGCGTCCGCGCGGAGGAGCAATCATGGATACCAACTCGCCCAGCCCCCACCAAAGTGACCGATACACGGTTGGTAGCACGCAGAAACCGCGCGGCTTGGCGCTGCGGCTGGGCATCGTTGTTATCCTGCTCGCCGTCTTCGGTGGCGGTTTCTACTTCTTCAAGATCAAGCGCCAGGAAGGCATGGCGCAGTTTTTCGCGACGATGAAGCCACCGCCCACGCCGATTAGCCCGTCAATCGCCACGGTCACGGCAGTGCCGCAATATCTGAGCGGTATCGGCACGCTGCAGGCTGTCCATCAGGTGACTGTCTCGCCGGAAGTGGGCGGTCGAGTCGTACAGATTTTCTTCGAAGCCGGTCAGACCGTGCAAGCAGGCGAACAGTTGGTTCAGATCAACGACAAGCCCGACCGTGGCGACCTGGCTAACTACCAGGCGCAGGCAAAGCTTGCGCAGTTGAACCTTGGCCGCGCGCAAACACTGGTCAAACGCCAGTTCGAAACCCAGGTGAACGTCGATCAGCAGCAGAGTAACCTCGATGTCGCCGAGGCCAGCATTGCCAAGACCCAGGCAGTGATTGCCCAGAAACTGGTCCGCGCCCCGTTCTCCGGGCAGTTGGGCCTGCGCCAGATCGATCTCGGCCAATATCTCCAGGCGGGCGCCGCGATCGTCACTTTAACGGATCTCTCGACGCTCTATGTCAACTTCACCCTGCCCGAACAGTCACGCAGTAAGCTTGTCATCGGCCAGGAGGTCCAGTTGAAGGTCGATTCGTATCCTGGCCGCGCCTTCACCGGCAAGCTGACGGCGATCGAACCGCAGATCAACGCAAACACCCGCAATATCGCGCTTCAAGCGACCCTGCCCAACCTCGATCATGCATTGCTTCCCGGCATGTTCGCCAATGCGTCGGTGGTTCTGCCGCCGCAACCGGATGTGCTGACCCTGCCAGAGACGGCAGTCGATTACAGCCTCTATGGCGACAGCGTCTACATCGTGAACGAGGAAGCGGCCGGCGCGGATGGCAAGCCACATTATAAAGTCACGCGAACCTTCGTGAAGACCGGTGAACGGCATGACGGGACCGTCGCGATTCTGAGCGGGCTGAAGGCCGGCGACAAGGTCGCAAGTTCTGGCCAAGTCAAGCTTCACACCGGCTCAGACGTGACGCTGAGCGACAGCGATCCGTTGGTGAAACCCGCCGTAACTCCGACCGAATAGCGGAGCCAAATCAATGTCTTTCACCGATCTATTCGTTAAGCGTCCAGTCCTGTCGATCGTCGTCAGCCTGCTTATCTTGCTGATCGGCGTGCGCTCGCTGACCACTTTGCCAATCCGGCAATATCCGAAGCTCGAAAATACGCTGATCACGGTGACGACGGTTTATCCCGGCGCCACGCCTGAACTGATGCAAGGCTTTATTACGACACCGATCGAGCAGGCCGTCGCCAGCGCCGAGGGTATCGACTACATGACCTCGTCCTCGACCCAGGGCAACAGCACGGTCAGCGTCTATATGAAGCTGAATTACGACGCCAGCAAAGCGCTGACGGACGTGATGGCGAAGGTCAACCAGGTCAAGTATCAGATCCCCAAGGAAGCCAACGACCCGGTCATTCAGAAATCCAGCGGCCAGGCCACGGCCGTAATGTATGTGTCGTTTACCAGCGAAGAACTCGGCAATGCCGCCATCACCGACTACCTGACGCGCGTCGTCCAGCCGCTGATCGCCACGATCGACGGCGTGGCTTCGTCCGACATTCTGGGCGGTCAGACCTTTGCCATGCGGCTGTGGCTCGATCCCAAACGTATGGCAGCACGCGGCATTTCGGCGACCGACGTGTCGAACGCGATCGAGGCAAATAACTTCCAGTCCGCGCCGGGCCAGTCCAAGGGCTTCTTCACGATCACCAATATCAATGCCGATACCGGCCTGCTGAGTGTCGAGCAGTTTCGCAATATGATCGTGAAAGCGAGCGATGACAGTCTGGTCCGCGTGCGCGACATCGCAACGGTGGATCTGGGTCCCCAGGCATCCAGTTCGGGCTTTTCCCAAGATGGGTTGAACGCCGTGGCGCTCGCCATTCAGGTAACGCCAACCGGCAATCCGCTTAACCTCGTACGCGATTTTCGCAAAATGATGCCGGCGATC
Organism: uncultured Elstera sp.; assembly: GCA_903931835.1. Classification (GTDB taxonomy): domain Bacteria; phylum Pseudomonadota; class Alphaproteobacteria; order Elsterales; family Elsteraceae; genus CAIZEE01. Next base: position 293 of record CAIZEE010000193.1, on the reverse strand, counting down.
GAGGAGAGTCTGCCGCCGTCACTGAAGATGCATATCGCCTTCGACTCGACCCGGTTCATTACCGCGTCGATCAAGGAAGTGGTCGTAACGCTGGTCGAGGCGACCTCTATCGTCATTGTCGTCATCTTCCTGTTCCTCGGCACGCTGCGCTCGGTTGTGATTCCTGTCGTCACCATCCCGCTATCGTTGGTCGGTGTCGGCATTGTCATGATCGCGCTCGGCTTCAGCCTCAATTTGTTGACGTTGCTGGCGTTGGTGCTTGCCATCGGACTGGTGGTCGACGACGCGATCGT
>CAIZEE010000192.1 GCA_903931835.1 uncultured Elstera sp. | reverse complement strand
TGCCGCGCGAGGCGTCGCGGACGCTTAAGAGTAATCCCGGCCGCTACGTTCTGACCGGGGAACTGTCACAGGCGGAGACAATGCGCTGGCTTGCCGGCTCCGATATCTACGTCCTGCCGTCGGAGAGCGAATCATTCGGGATGGCCAATCTGGAAGCCGGTATTCGCAAACTGCCGCTCATCCTGACCGATCTGCCCTGTTATGAGGGCATCTGGAAACACGGCGTTGATTGCCTCATGTACCAGACAGGCGATGTCGATCTGTTGACGCATTTCTTAAGGATGCTCGCGAGTGATGCGAGCATGCGCCAACGCTTGGGGAAAATGGCCGAGGCGACGGCCAAGCGGTACGTGAATGCGCTGCTGTTCCAGCGTCTCGACGCCTATCTCGCATCGATCGGTTGAGCCTCAGCGGTTACGCCTTCTCCGGGTAGTTCAGCGACCGGAATATCCGCCATTTGCCGTCGGGCATCAGATGGAACACATCGATGCTGCGGTTGCGCGCGGCTGTTTTGATCGAACCGTCAGACTGTGTCACGTGCAGCTCCCAAACCGAGCGCACAAAGGCGAGAGCGTCATCGGCATAGACCTCCGCAATCTGGGGCGACCAGACAGTCCCAGGCGACCTTGTCTTGAAATCGCTAACGTAGGATGCCTCCAGATCGGCATAGCTTTGGTCGGGGCCACCCTGGAAGGCGAAATTCACCGAGTGGTCAAAAATATCCATCGTGCCCTTGAGATCGCCCACCTCATACGCCTTGAGCCAAGCCACGAAACTCTGCCAGACGGCCGCTGCGCGCACCGTGTCCCCGGCCAGCGGGACGTTCCGCTGTTCGGCCAGGGCTGGCACGCCTGAGGAGATCAGCGCCGCCGTTACCAGGATCATCACAACCCAAAATTTTCGATGCATCACTATTCCCCCGCTTGAATAGGCCTAGATCGATAGTGGACGCGTAGCTTGGCTAAAATGAGACTGATTGTGCTTCGCCGGTTGCGTCCTGTTAGATAGAGTCCACCTCCGGATCAATGCGATCTTGCCGATACGATGCGTCTTGTCCTTAAATTCCTCCATATCATCGGTGCGATCGGGCTGATGGGCGCGCTCGCGTCGCTGATCGTGCTCGTCCGCTTCGCCCCGCCGCCGAGTTCGCTGGCCGGATATGCCGCGACCTATGGTGCGATGGCAAATATCTCCACTTGGATTTTCTTTCCGTCGGTCGCCCTCACGCTGATCGCCGGACTGCTGGCGATCGCCGCGACCCCGGCCTTTCATAATGCCGGCTGGGTAGGGGCGAAACTCGCCACCGGAATCCTGATTTTCGAAGGCGGGCTGGTTAACATCCAAGGCCCGATCCAGGAGGAAGCCAAGCTGAGCGCCAATGCGCTTAACGGCCCCTTGGACCCGGCCATGATCGCCGGGCTGCATGGCGTGGGACAGACGACATTATGGGTGTTGTTCGCGGTCGCCACGGCCAATGTCGTGCTCGGCGTCTGGCGACCGCGCTTTAGCCGGAGCACCGATTAGGGTGCTTGGTCCTTCTGCCACTCGCGCGCCCGATTCC
>CAIZEE010000191.1 GCA_903931835.1 uncultured Elstera sp. | reverse complement strand
GGCGGCCGAGGCGGCGACGACGGCGGGACTGGCCAGAAACACTCTGGAATCCTTACTGCCCATGCGGCCCAGGAAGTTGCGGTTGGTCGAGGAGACGCAGGTCTCTCCGGCGGCGATGATGCCACTGTCGGGGGACAAGACAAGCTGACGCAATCGATAGGAGCAGGGCCTTGGCAACGGGATTGGCCGCAATCGGCGCAGTGATGCAGATCGCAAAAACCGCGTTCCAGTTCTCCAGAGTCTGATCCCAGACGTGCAGGTCCTGGCCCGGGATTACCGCGTTGTTGAGCAGGATATCGACCTGGCCGAACTCGTTCAGTGCCCGATCCACCATCGCACGGACCTGGTCTTCATCGGTTACGTCCACGGCCATGCCGATTGCGCCCTCGCCCGCGGCCTGGGCTGCCTCCAGCACCGCATCCTCGCGGCGGGCCACCATCAGTACTTTCGCTCCGGCTTCGACGAACTGCTTGCCCATGACGGCGCCAGTGCCCTTGCTGGCACCGGTGATGATCGCGACTTTGCCTTCCAGCCGCCTATTTTGCGTTGTCATTTAGTCACTCTCCACATTTCATCTGCGCAGCCCCGGCGTCGGGCGACTCGTTGTACTAACACATGTTAGGTAACACGACTTGGGCTGGCAAGCGCGCTCTGTCACCAGCGCAATCGCGGTTCAGGTGGCGAACAAGCGATCGATGGCCTTCATCGCGAAAGCTTCAACCCCCTCGGGGGCGTTGCCCAGTCGGTGTGGCGCTGTCTGGGCAAGGGCAATCCGTCCGTGCGTAAGCGACAGGATAAACATGGTCAATTCCGCGGTGTCGCCCCACGGCAGCGATTTGCCCGTCGCGACATGTTGCTCCAACGTTTGCACTACATTGCGATAGGCAGGCTGGACTGTGCCTGGCAGTTCGCGCAACACTTCCACTTCAAGTTGTGGCAGTGCAAACAGCAACTGATAGCGCGAAGGCCGCTCCATCGCATAGCGCACATAAGCGCCGAGCTGCGCCTTGAGCATATCGAGCGGATCGGCACCGACGCAGATGGCGGCCGCCAGCGACATCTCGTTGCCTAATTGTCGCCAGCAATCGCGCACGATTTCGGCCATCAGGTTCTTGGCGTCCTTGAAATGCGGATAGATCGAGGGTGCCGCAATGCCCGCTTCGCGCGCCACCATGCGCAGGCTAAGCTCGGTGGCTGGCGCGCGATCGAGAATGCGCATTGCGGCGCTGATTACCTCGCCTTTCAGCAGCCCACCTTCGCCGCGCAGATTGCGTCGCCGCGCTGGCGCGGTCGCAGGCTGGGTAGGAGGGGCGGTCAGCATGAAATGGATCAGCCTCGCTGAATGGGGTAGCCTTCGATAACTAAGCTGGCCCGCCAAGTCGAGACGCGACAAATACCGGGGGTGGCCCAAACTTCGGGGTCGCGCGGAAATTTAGGTGCAGAATGCCTATCATCTTCATTTGGCAGGAGAGTTTTATGGGCTGGCGTCAGCCGACAAAGTGGAGTGCAGTGACGCAAGTTTGGGGGCCAACTTCGGCACCGAAATGGACTGCATTGCCCGCCCCCTGACACCTTATACCAACGGCCCGAAGCACTGACTCGGCTTTGGGGATAGCCAAGGCTCTGAAAATCTGATTCGATCGGAGACGGTTGAATTGGAGTCATTCTATGGTTGGGCTAGCAATCACCCGTCTGGATTTGTCAGCATCTGATCTTCGGCATGCGGCCTCACGATCGAAGAGTGCGGCGGCGGCGCGGCGCATGCTGGCGCTTGCGCTGGTCATGGAGGGAGCGGATCGGGCGACAGCGGCGCGCAGCTGCGGAATGGACCGCCAGACGCTTCGCGACTGGGTTCATCGGTACAATGCACAAGGGCTTGCCGGCCTCGAAAGCAAGCTGCCTCCTGGCCGTCCATCGACGCTGACCGAAAAACAAAAGCAGGGGCTGATCGCGCTGGTGGAGGCGGGCCCGCAGGCGGACAAGGACAAGGTCGTGCGCTGGCGGCGCGTCGACCTACGGGATCGTCTCGAGCAGGACTTCGGGCTGGTCGTGCACGAGCGCACGGTTGGCAAGCTGCTCAGCGCGCTCGGCTATCGCCGGCTTTCCGTGCGCCCGTTCAACCCCAAGGCGGACCCGATTGCGCAGGAGCTTTTTAAAAAAGCTTTGCGGCCAACGTAACCCAGGCTTTGCCCGAGCACGCGCGCGGCAAGCCGATCGAGATATGGATGCAGGATGAAGCGCGGGTCGGCCAGCAAGGCACATTGACGCGGGTCTGGGCAAAGCGCGGCAGCCGTCCGCCTGCACCACGCGATCAGCGCAGAATCTGGGCCTACAT
>CAIZEE010000190.1 GCA_903931835.1 uncultured Elstera sp. | reverse complement strand
GCCGGCGAGCATTTGAGCTATCTTGGTGGTTGGCAGGCAGGCGCGATCGAATCCGCCTGGCAGCAGATCGAGAAAATTCACACGCGTGCCCAGCAGGCGTAATTGGGCCGGCGTAATCGGGAGATTAGTCGATGAAGCGGTTAGTGCCGGGGCTGATCGCCCTGACAGTGGTGTTTTGCCTGGGCTCAGCGCCCGTATCCGCCCAGGACGCGGCGGCCGGTGGGGCGCTGTTCAAGCAGAAATGCTCCCCCTGCCATCAGGTAACCGGGCTCGGCATCAAGGGTGTTTACCCGGCGCTTGCCGGCGATCCCTTCGTGGTCGGCGATGACAAGATCGTCGCGAAAACCGTTTTGTTGGGCCGGGGCGGCATGCCGAGCTTCCTGCCCGTCCTAACCGACCAGCAGATCGCCGACGTCCTGACCTATGTCCGCTCGTCCTGGGGCAATAAGGGCAGCCCCGTGCCGCCGGCGGATGTCGCTGAAGTGCGCGGCCAGGTGCCCCAGTCGGAGCAGAAGGACAAGGGGAATTAGCATCTCCTTTGTCTCGGTCGCTATGCCCAGCTATAGTCCCGGTTCTAGGAACGGGGAGTGATGGTCACGACGCAGCATAAGGCCACTCAAAAATACTCGCGGCGTCCGAAATCGCAGCGTGGCGAGGTTTTTGCCGCCCTCAGGAAATCACCACTTGTCGGCGAGGACCTTACTTTCGAGCGCGAGCAAACCGACGGGCGACCGATCGAGCTATGATCCGGTATCTTTTGGATACCAGCATCAGCGCCTAATTCAGCTTGTCCTGTATCGCCCGGGCGTAGCTGCCGAGCCTAGCCTCCAGCTCGGTCGGGATTTCGCAGGCGTAGCGGACCGTGCGCTCGGCGTTGTCGAATTCGCGGCTCGCGAATAGGCGCTGTTGGTTCAGCTCCTCGCGCTTGGCGTCCGGCGTGTCGGCCGGGAGCTTGTCGATATCGGCATTCATCTGAGCGACCCGGGCGCTGATATTGCGCTGGCGTTTGGCGAAGTCCTTGATGCGCTGGATGATGGCGGTGCGGTCCTGGCCGATCGTGTCGAACAGCCCGGCAAAGACGAGCGGCAACAGCTTTGCCTTATTGGGCCCCGCCTCCTTCGCGAAACTCTCGATCGCGGCCTCGCCATCCTCGACCTTGAAGGAGCGGGGCGAGATTTGGATGACCAATGCCTGAACCGCTGGCTCTTTGTGCCAATCCGGCAGCCCATCCAGTGACGGACCAGACCACATGGTGCCGGGAGAGAGAGTTTGCACCAGCCGGCTTTGGCACGGCCAATCGGGGTCGGTGCCATAGGGTGCCGCGTTGGCGGCTGCCGATAGCAGCAGGCCGAATGCGGCCAAACTTATCCGAGCTCTATTCACCACCACCTGCCTTGCGCTGAACGATGCCGCGACCGGGGTCATAGCCGTAAATGGCGGCGATCATGAAGACGATGGTCGCCCCGATCACGACGGCGCCCGCCTCCCAATTCACCTTGTCGTAGAGGGCGTAGCGGATCAGCTCGACCGCATGGGTCAACGGGTTCGCCTGATAGAGGTAATAGATGCCGATCCCGGCCTCCTTCACCCGCCACAGCGGGTAGAGGGCGGAGGAGGCGAAGAACATCGGGAAGATGACAAAATTCATCACGCCGGCGAAATTCTCCAGCTGCTTGATCCAAGAGGACAGCAACAGGCCGAGTGCGCCCACCATCAATCCGGACAGGATCAGCGCCGGCAGCACGGCGATATATCCAGAAAGCGGCGCCTCGATCTCAAAGGCATAGGCGATGGCGAGAAAGACATAGGCCTGCAAGATCGACACAGCGACGCCGGCCAGCAACTTCGAGGTCAGCAGATACCAGCGTGGAAACGGGCTGACCATCAGCGTGCGCATGCTGCCCATCTCCCGGTCATAGACCATGGAAAGCGAGCTTTGCATGCCGTTGAACAGCTGGATCATCGCGACCAGCCCTGGGGCGATATAGACCTCGTAAGGGATATAGGTGTCATAGGGTTCGATGATCGAGACGCCGAGCACGAAGCGGAACCCGGCGGCGAACAGGAACAGCCAGACCAGCGGGCGGACCAGCGCCGAAATGAACCGTTCGCGCTGATGGATGAAGCGCAGCGCCTCGCGCCGCACAATGCCGGCGAGGCAGCGGAAATACTGGATCGGGGTCATGCGGCGGCTCCGACCGGCTTGGCCACGGTCTTGGTCAACTCATCGAAGGCGTCGCGCACCGATTTCTGGCCAGTCTGCTGGATCAGATCGGCACCGCTCCCCTGCGCCAGGATCACGCCCTTATGCAGCACGACCAGTCTGGTTTCCTGATCGATCTCGTCGAACAGATGGGTCGCCCACAGCACCGCCAGCCCCTCGCTCCTACACAGGCCGCGCACGTGGTCCAGAATGAACTGCTTGCTCGCGACGTCGAGGCCGACAGTCGGCTCGTCGAGCAGCAATAATTTCGGGCGATGCAGCAGCGCACGGGCGATCTCGACGCGGCGCCTTTGCCCGCCCGACAGCTCACGCACCTTGTCGCGGCGGCGGCTTTCGAGGTCGATCCTTCCCAGCTCCAGTGCGATCGCCTTGGCCGCGTCCCCGCGCGAAATGCCGTGCAGCGAGGCGTGGTAATAGAGGTTCTGCTCGACTGTGAGGTCGAGGTCCAGCGTGGTTTGCTGGAACACCACACCCATCTGCGCCAAGCATGATGACGGGTGCTGCGACAGCACCTGCCCGAACACTTTGATCTGGCCGACGCGCGCGTTGTAAAGCCGCGTGACCAAGGCAAACAACGTCGTCTTGCCGGCACCATTGAGGCCGAGCAGCACACTGAACTGGCCCGGCTCAACGGCGAAATTCAGATCGGCCAGAACCTTGCGCGGACCAAAGGAATGGCTGAGGCCGATAACCTCGAGCGCTGAACTCATGGCCGGACCACCACTCCCCAGGGGGCACGTCCGACCGGGATCGACTTGATCACCTTTTGCGAGGCGACATCGATCACCGAGATATCATTGCTGACGCCGTTGGTACTGTAGAGCTTCGACTCATCGGCGTTGAAGGCCAGGTTCCAGACACGCTGGCCGACCAGCAGGAATTTCACCACCTCGAAGCTGTGCATATCGATGACGGCGATCCGATTGGCCGGACCCAAGGCGACGAAGGCGAGTTTGCGGTCATGGGTCAGCGCCATGCCGACCGGCTGGATCGCATCCTTGTTGACGCCTGGAATGGTGAAGCTGATCTGCTTGATGATCTTATGGCTGGCTGCATCGACCACGGTGACAGCGCCGCCAACCTCTGAGGAGATCCAGAATTGCGCGCCGTCGGCCGTCCACAGCGCCACGCGCGGGCGGCTCGGCACCACGATATTGTCGACGATCTCGCGCTTAGCGATATCGATCACATGGGCCATGCTGGTCGTCTCAGCCGTGGCGACTACGAATTTGCCGTCCGGGCTGATGCCCATGCCTTCGGGTTCGACGCCGACGGCGATTTCGCCGCTGATCTGCTTGGAGGGAATGTCGACGATCGAGACCAGGCTGTCATTTTCATTGGCGACGTAAAGCTTGGTGCCGGCGGGATCGAGATCGAAGCGTTCCGGGTCCGGGCCGCTCGGCAGCGATCCGGCCATCTTGTATGTGTCGAGGTCGAGCACCTGGATCAGATTGTCGTCGCTGGCGCAGATATAAAGCTGCTTCTTGTCCTTCGACAGGATGATGCCGCGCGGGCGCTGACCGACCTTGATGGTCTGCGTCACGGTCATCGTGGCGCCATCCAGCACGGTGATCGAGTTGTCCTTCTCGTTCGACACCAGGATCGTGTCGGCAAAGGCCGGCACGGTCACGGCCGTCAGGGCTGCGACCAGTAGAACTTTCGTGGCGATCATCGACCGGCTCCCTCGACCCTCAATCACTTCAACACGCATTTTGTTTCCGGCTTGTCGACGCCGAGCGTATCCAATTCGGAAAATTGATGCAGAAATCCCGGCTGCGGCGACACTGAAACCAGTGAATAGGCGTCTATCAGCAGGATCGGCTGACGCAACTGCCCGTCCCAGGACCGGTAGTTGAGCTTCGCCCCCTTATAGCCGCCCAGCTGGAATGGATCGCTGTGGATGAAGCGCGCCAGTTCCGCCGGATCGACTGATTTCGCCTGGGTCGCCGCTTCGCCGATGCTCCGCACCGCCAGCCAGGCCGCGTAATCGCGCTCGGTCATCCAGCGTTTGGCGATCTTCAGAAAGCGCTGCTGTGCCTGAATAGCGCCCCATTGCTCGAACGGCCGTGCCCAGCTCGTCGGCGTCAGCCCGATCGTGCCGGCAACCGGGCGCGCCAAAGTGCCGCGATGGCTGAGTTCATAATCGAACGCATGCTCCTCATCGGCCACGACCATGATGTCGTACTCGACGCCCTGGGTGAAACGCGCGACCTCGCTCTCAACATCGTAATGCCCGGTATCGGTGGTGCGCGCACCGGGGTCATAGGTCCAGGGCTTGTCGGCGGCGAGTTTCAGCTGGAATTTATGTGCCGAATTGCGGATGGCGGCGGCATAGGCCTGATCGGCTGGCGTGGGGCCGGCGACCAGGAAGATATTCCGCCACTTCTTCGCCAGCAGATATTGTGACAGACCGTCTGCCAGCATGGCGCGGCTTGGGATGGTGTGCAGGATATTGGCGTGGCATTGGCCGGCCCGCAGATCGTCATCGCGCGCCTGCGCATTGAAGAACGTAACACCGGTTGCCTCTGGCATAGCGGCCACTTTCAGCAGATCGGCCTCCGCCAGATCGGCGACGATCAGCTTGTCGCCCTTCGCGAACAGCGTTTTCGCGGTCTGGACGACATCGCCGCCTTCGGGAGCAACCGCCTCATCCAGAATGAAGCTTTGTTTGGTGAAGCGTCCGGTGGTCATATCGTCGGCGATGCCGAGCTTGGCGCCCTGGATGCCTTCATCGGCAGGGAACGGGTCCATGTAGTCGGGCAGGGCCGGTCGCTGGACGATGGATCCCAGATAGCCGATATGAACCTCTGCCGGTGCGGCGGTCGGCGTCTGTGCTGTCGCGTCAAATGCCGTGCCGACAAGGCCCAAGGCCACCATCGCCGCCATCAGCGGCAGCGTTCCAGAAACCCGCAAAACCTTCCTCCAACACGGCTCTTGCCGATTTTGAGCCGTCGCATTGTTATGATTCTAAGCTATGTTAACATTGATAGTGACCATTTGCCTCGGCCGATTCAACGGCTGGGCGGAAATGCAGTGGTCTGGGGAGGCGTATGGCCGTCAGGAGTTTGATCGCCATTGCGGCGATGATCGTCGCGATGATCTGCGGTGTTGCGGGAGCGTTTGCGGCCGAGGCCAAGTCCGATGCCAAGACAGTGCGTGTCGGCGTGCTGAAATTTGGTACGGTCTCATGGCAGCTTGACGTCATCCGGCGCTACAATATCGACACCGATTTAGGCTTTAGGATCGAGCCTGTCGAGCTCGCCAACGGTCAGGCGACCCAGGTGGCGCTGCAGGCGGGTGCCGTGGATGTCATCATCAATGATTTCTTCTGGGTATCGCGGCAGCGCGGCGAGGGCGCGGATTGGACATTTATCCCGTTTTCCTCGGCGCTCGGTGCCATCGAAGTCCCGGCAAACTCGCCGATTCACACCATCCCGGATCTGAAGGGCCACACGCTTGGCGTCGCCGGCACGCCGATCGATCGAAGCTGGCTGATGCTGCGCATATTGGCGCGCCAGCATTATGGTTTCGATGTCGATGCCGAGACCAGCCACCCTTTCGCTGCGGCGCCGTTGATCGCCGAGCAGCTCCGTTCCGGGCGCGCTGATGCCGTGCTAACCTTCTGGCCGTCTGCCGCCAAGCTGGAGGCGCTTGGCATGCATCGCATCATCTCGATGAATGACGTGCTGGCCGAGCTCGGCGTGTCACCGCATCTGCCGGTCAACGGCTATGTCTTCTCAGACAAATGGGCGGCGGCGAATCCAGGTCTGCCGCATCTGTTCTTTGAGGCGATCAGGCAGACCAACGAGCGTCTCGCCAAAGATGACGGTGAGTGGCAGAAGCTGTTCGCCCTGACCGGGGCGACCGACCAAGCTGAGCTCAGCCATCTGCGCGATGCGTTTCGCGACGGCATCCCGCAGCATTGGGGAAGCGAGGATCGCGAGCAGGCGGCAAAGCTCTATCATCTGTTGAGCGAGATTGGCGGGGCTGCCTTTGTCGGCAATCAGCCTGAACTCGCCCCCGGCACCTTCAGCGAAGCGGTGTCGTTCTGAACGCTTCCGTCGACACCGGCACCGCCACTGCCGATCGGCCGGCGCGCGCCAGGCTGATCTCGCCCGCCGTGGCGATGCGGTGTCTGTCCTTCGCCGTCATGATCGCGTCCTGGCAGCTTATTGCCACGCTGGCCGATAGCCGTCTGGTGCCCGGACTCTGGCAGATCTGCCATGCGGTGGTGGTCGATCTCAATTCGGGTGTGCTGCTGCATAATCTGCTGATCACGCTCCGCCGCGTCGTCATCGCTTTTTCCAGCGCCATGGTGCTGGGATCGCTGATCGGCTATGCGATGGGGCGCTCGCGTCTGCTCGACACCGTGCTCGATGGCTGGATCATCACGCTGCTGAACATCCCCGCCCTGATCACCATCGTGCTCGCCTATGTCTGGTTCGGCTTGGTCGAGACGGCAGCGGTGGTGGCCGTGATGCTGAACAAATTCCCGAGCGTGGTCATGACCTTGCGCCAGGGCGCCCGGGCGCTTGATCGCGACTATGCAGAGATGGCGACGCTCTACCGCGTTGGCCGGTGGCGGACGATCCGCTATGTGACGTGGCCGCAACTCGCCCCCTTCGTCTTCACGGCGGCGCGCACCGGCCTGTCGATCGTCTGGAAGATCGTGCTGGTGGCAGAGGCGCTCGGCCGCGGCGACGGGATAGGCGGCGAGTTGCAGCTGTTCTTCCAGAATTTCGACGTGACCCGCCTGATCGCCTATGCGCTGGTCTTTATCGCGGTAGTGCAGGTGATTGAGGCGGCGATTCTGCTGCCGCTGGAGCGGCGCGCGACGCGGTGGCTGCGCTGATGGCGACCAGGGTTGATGTCGATATCGCCGCCAAGACCTATCCTGAGGCGCCGGGCAGCAGGGTGCAGGCGGTGCTGCGGGGCCTGAAGTTCTCGCTGGAACCCGGTGTGATTACAGCGCTGGTCGGCCCCAGCGGCTGTGGCAAGACGACGATGCTGAACATCATTGCAGGGGCTAGATCGCGACTATTCCGGCCGGGTCGATCGCGGCGTCGGTGCCGATGGCGGGCCGCCGCGTCTTGCCTATGTCTTCCAGAATCCGCGCCTGCTGCCGTGGCGCACGGTCTATCAGAATATCGAATTCGTGCTGCCGACCGGCACCGATCCCGCCGTGATCGACGCACTGCTGGAGGCGGTCGACCTGACCGAGTTCCGCGATACCTTCCCCAACCGCTTGTCGCTCGGCATGGCGCGGCGCGTTGCCATTGCCCGCGCCTTCGCGGTCAAGCCCGATCTGCTGCTGATGGATGAGGCGTTCACCTCGCTTGACGAGGCGACGGTGGAGCGCATGCGCGATCTGCTGCTCGATTTGTGGCGGGCACAGCCGACCACCGTGTTGCTGGTAACGCATGACATGCGGGAGGCGGTGCTGCTGGCAAGCCGCATCATCCTGCTATCGCCCAAGCCGACCACGATACTGAACACGCTGACCCTGCCCGATGCGTCCGGCAGGGATACGGCGGCGGTCGAGGCTGTCTTGCAGGACATACGCGCGTATTACCGCTAAACTGCCGTGACAAGATGGGGGAGCGACGACGTGGTATTTCCTGCCCTGACAGCCGCCTATGCCGGCCTATTCGGCGTAATCTTCTTCGCACTCAGCCTATGGGTGGTGCGGGGCCGCTACAAATTTCGCGTGACGCATGGCGATGGTGGCAAGCCGGCGCTGAACCGACGCATCCGCGCGCACGCCAATTTCGCCGAATACGTCCCGTTCATACTGTTCCTCGTGGCGTTGCTGGAGGCGGGCGGCAGCGACGGCAAGACGGTTCATGCGCTGCTAATTCCGCTTGTCGTGGTGCGTGTCGCCCATCCTTTTGGTATGTTGGCCCCCGAATCAGCTCCGGCGCAGTTCATCTTCAGAGGGGCCAGTATCATCGTGACTTTCGGCATTCTGCTGGCCGCCTCCGTCATGTTGCTGACCCGCGTCCTTTAAGGCTCTTGCCTCGCTGCCGTCGTCGCGTCCATGATTCGTTCACGTTTTGAGGCTAGTTCCGTGCGTTAGGCGTTTCCTCCTATAGACCGGGCCTCGACACCGGGGGAGTGTGTGCGTGCTGGACATCCAAACTTTGAGCATCTGTCTGCTCCTGTTCCTCTTCGCCGTGAACGCCAGTTTGGTGCGCACGGCGTGGACGCAGGATGTTTTTCCGCAGGCGAAGCTCTGGGCGATTGCCGGCGTGCTCATCACCTTTGCGTCGGTCGGCGTCATGCTGCGGAGCGTCCTGCCTTATGGCGTGGCGACAGCCGTCGGCTATATGGGGCTCAGCCTCGGCTATGCGGTTATTTCCGTCAGCATTGCGCAGGTGAGGGGGCGGGAGCCAAAGCGTAATCTGATCCTGGGCTGCCTCGTCTTCTGGTGGGTGGCGACGGTGGTCTATGAGTGGATCGTGCCCAACCACCTGATGCGGCTCGCCTATATCTCACTTCCCTATGTCATTCTGGAACTGGAGATCGCCTATTCCTGCTGGCGTGTTGGTTCCGGCTCGTTGAGCCTACCATTGCGCTTTCTCGGTGTCGGGTTTGTCGTCGATGCGATCGGCTCGGCTGCGAATATTCCCTCGCTCATCGGCCAGGCGCAAAGCGGGACGGGCAACCCCATGCCGCTCGCCTCGCCCGATCTGCTGGTCGGGTTCTTGGTCCAAGCGATCCTGATCTCGGTGTTCTTTATCTGGGCTTTGTCGTCCCGGCTCAGACAGAATCTAACCGAGCAGGAGACCGTGCGCCGCGAGGTGGCGGAGGCCGAGGCGCTGCGCCTGAACGAACTCATCGCCCGCGACGATCTGACCGACGCCTTCAGCCGTCGCCACATCACCGATCAGTTGGAGCGGCAGATGCGCCTGAAGGCGCGCAGTGACATTGCCGCCAGCGTGCTCGCCTTCGACCTCGATCATTTCAAGGTGATCAATGACCGTTATGGTCACGCGGCGGGCGACTTGGTGTTGCAATCCGTCGTCAAGACCGCCGCCGGCACGCATCGCCCGACCGATATGCTGGCGCGGGTGGGCGGCGAGGAGTTCCTGGTTCTATTGCCGATGACCAGTGGTGAGGAGGCCATGCTGCTGGCCGAACGGCTGCGTCAGGCGATTGCCGATATCGCGATCGAACACGAGGGGGAGACATTGCGGATCACGGTGTCCATCGGCGTCGCCGAACTCGGCCGCCACGAACCCGTCGCCTCCTGGCTGAAACGCGCGGACCAGGCGCTGTATCTGGCGAAATCGCAGGGGCGGAATAGGGTCGAGATGGCAAAGCCGCATGTGCGGGCGGCGGCTGGGTAGCAGTTGCGGTTATTTTGGCTGGTTCAACGGCGTTGCCAAATGCGCGGGTTCCGGCTGGTGTGAACACAAGCGACGACATAGATGCCGTCGTCCTCAATCCGAAAATAGAGGATATAGGGGAAGCGTGTCACGAGGCCTCTCCGTAAGCTTCGATGCGCCAACGGAAAGAGCAGAGGGAACGAGGCGATCCTCGCCACGAGCGTCTCAACAGCCGAAAAGAAGCTATCGCCTAGACCGGGGTGGCGGGCGTCGTACCAATGTTGTGCTTCCTCCAACTCGGCAGATGCGACCGGGAGGAAGAATACCGGCAAGATTATCGGGATGGCGGGCGAAGCTTCGCGCGAACCTCGCTCCAAGGCTCGGCGTGTGCACGCTCTTCGGCGAAACCGCCGATCCGTCGGTCTAGTTCAGTCTTCAGAGCATCCGACATCGGCAGCACCTCCTCGTTGAGGCTGTCGCAGAGTTCACCAATTAGCTCGACGCGCTGCTGGGGTGAAAGATGGCTGAAATCGAGAACCGACATTTGAAAGCACCTCGCAATTCGTCACCAATTTTGCACGGGATTTGACCCCCCACAAGTCTCCACCAAGAAAAGAGCTAGTTCGGTGGCTCGCGCAGGCGCACCCAAACCGGTGGATAAACAAGGCTCTTGGCGCTGTTCTGGGGGTCGAAGAAAATCGTCGTGTGTTCGAAAATGAGCGAGCGGAGCTTCCGCGATACTGAGTCCTGCTTTTCCGGCGTCGGCAAAAGGTCACGCTTGCCTTGGATAGTTAGGCCGTAATTGTCGGTGAAGAGATAGACAATCCGGGAGCAGCGTCCGGCCTTGCCCGCGTTATATTCCTGTTCGTCGACAGCGGTGGCGGTTGTCATCAGCCCCCACTTGAGCAGCTGACGTTCCCGTAGATATTTCGGCAGGATGATGAGCGCTGGCAGGATTAAGAAAAACAACAGGAAAATGCCCATCAGAAAAGGAATGGGCGTTAATATTTGCCTCGGGTCATTCTTGAAGACGGAATTGCGGAAGTTGGAAAAGGATCTTCCCGTCACTTCTGTGTCGTATACAATTGGGATGGAATCGCCAATTCGATGCGAGTCATAATCAAATAACGATATCGTGTCTCCTCCATGAATATAAGTCTGCATTCCGTCCTTATTTTTTTGCACTATAATTATATTCAACGTAATAAAATTTTCTACCATGCCCATCTTGCTGCATATACATGCTCGTAATTTTTCCGATTGTTGCGAATCCTCTTTCCTTCACATGCTTATATTTTTCAAAATGCAGAACGCCGATTAAGGATGAGAAAGCGCTTGTTCCCAGAAAGAAGGCCACGCAAAACCAAATCGCTACCTTAAGCCCCCCGATCATGACTACAGCGCGTGGTCGATCGACTCTGGAGGTTTGAGGCAGCTCGACCGACGTCACAGCACCTCACTCCCGCCCCTTCTTAATCGTCGGCCCGGCCAG
>CAIZEE010000189.1 GCA_903931835.1 uncultured Elstera sp. | reverse complement strand
TCGATCGCGTCGTCTTCGACGATGTCCAAGATACCCAGGAGCGCCGCTTTTGACACGCGGCCCCTCGGGGAGGCGATCGCTTGAAGTTCGAGCCAATCGGCCAGGGCGCTGCGCGTATCGGTCTGCGACGGCGGCGTGAGCACCGCGGTCATTGGCCGTTGTCTCCGCCCTTATCTTTCATAACAACGAGAAGGCTTCGAGCTGTCCGCGACAACCCGTCCGCCACCCGGAGCAGGGTAGCGTCGCCGTCGTAGAAGGCAGAGAGCCCCATTGCATCTTCGCTTTGTTTGGCCGCCTTCATTAGGGCATC
Source organism: uncultured Elstera sp. (assembly GCA_903931835.1). Taxonomy (GTDB): domain Bacteria; phylum Pseudomonadota; class Alphaproteobacteria; order Elsterales; family Elsteraceae; genus CAIZEE01. The sequence continues at coordinate 1,457 of CAIZEE010000189.1, read as the reverse complement.
CTCAAACCGGGCGGACGCTGGCTCTACGCGCTCGTAAGCGATCTGAAGGTTGCGGTTGGCCATGAGCATGCGCTTGGCCTCAGGATGGGCCAACACTTTGCTCAACTCATTCAAGTTCGGGTTCTGGCTTTGGATCAGAGTGGGTTCGCCCTTCTGCTCCTGGCCGTAGAGCCACGACATCACTCGCTGGAGATCTCCGACATGGGCTGCTGCGATGGGATTCCGTTGCGGCGGCGCTGATAGATCTTCGGCATTCAATCCTAGCAGTTCCCGTATCGAGGCCCGGGTCAGCGCAGTATAGAGATGCGAGAAGGCGAAATTTTTCTTCGAGATGTGAGCGAGATCGAAACCATCGTCCTGTGCTTGCTGAAGCGCATACCAGCCGTTGACCAGGCGCCGCACGGTGCTGTGGTTGTCGCCCAGCGTCCGGCTGATCGTCGCGATATCGCCGCCGTCTTCGAACCACTTGGTGGCGTACTTCGCCTTCGCGAGGGCATCCCATTTGTGGGGACCATTGATGTGTTTGAAGCCGATAAACGCCCGCGCTTCGGATCGGCTGTCCACCCAACGCACGCGCATCGCGTTTGGCAGGGCCTTCGCGTCGGCGATGTCAGGTAGGTTGATCTTCAGCTTCGCTCGAAGGTCCGCGTCGGAAATCAGGCGCAACGCAGCGAGACGCCGATTACCCTCCATAACGACGTTTGTGCCGCGCATGACGATAAGCGGTTCAAAGTCGATATAACCCGCTGACATAATTGACTGAATCAGCTCATCTACGTCGGCATGATCGTAAAGATCTTGGACCACGGCCTCTTCGGTCTCGAAATCGCCGTCAACGAAGCGCGGATTTTCCTGATCGAATCTCAGATCGGCGGGCGGAACAAACCCCTCGTCCACAAAGAGCGCGGCCTGCTCGGGAGCGGCGATGTCGGTCATCGGTTGGCCGCCTTCTGATTTTCAATCCAGCCATCCAGGTCGTCTCGGCGAAACCGCCACGATCCCGCCACCTTGAAGCCGGGGAGTTCCCCCGTTTTGCAAGGCGATACACAGTTTTCTCATCGACGCTGAGCAGCGAGGCGACCTCGCGAACTGACAACGCAGGCGTATCCATGAAATCCCCAGGATGCTCCGGCGGACCATACAAAGAAGCGCCCCTAAGTGCGAGGAAAAATGTCCGCGCGGGGGCATCACAGTCCAAGCGAGGGCTAAGGGGGCGTGGTCTTCAAGTGCGGACTGTATGGGACTTCAGCTCCGCCTATGGGGTCCGCGACAAGACGCTCCATGCGACGCTGGCGCGTCGGGCGGGTTGAGATGGCGGTGGCCGACCTGGCGCGTGTAAGGACGGTCAAGCCGCGTGCTTACGAGGGGCGGCTTTCTTCACACGAATCTCGACCTGTCGCCCTGCCCTGGCCAGCATCATCGCCAGGTGATCCAGTCCGAACAGGTTGAACTTACCG
>CAIZEE010000188.1 GCA_903931835.1 uncultured Elstera sp. | reverse complement strand
TGGCATCGCTCGCAAATCTGTGATCGCCTTGCGAAGCCGGACATAACGCTCACGAGCTTTGCGTCCTGCCCCTGGTTGGCCTAGCCAACCACGAATGCCCACCAGATCAAGAGCGGCCGGGACCGATATTGTGAGCTTTCGGCTCAATCAGCTAGATTTTCAGGATTACGGCTTTGGCGTCGAGTTGACCACTGGGATCGGCAGATCTGGATTATCATCCAGCCCTTCGAGCCAGGCGTCGACGTCCGCGTCATCAATGTACTGCCCGTCGCGAAGCGCCTGTCGTCCTTCCTCTATGAGGCGGACCTTGTCTTCCCAGGAGAGCAACTTAGCGACAGTGACGGACATTATGACCTCCATGAATGGGGAATATTGCGCCTTTCGTTGCATAATACCAGGGAGACCGCTTTCTCACCGCTGTTCGACAGAGTCGCGTTCCGACCCGAGGGTCAGGCGAATGGCACCTCCGATCGCTAACACAACGAAGCAGTCGCTACCGAGAAGGGCTGGATTGCGGCGCTTACGCCGCGCCCGACCGCACGAAGCGGAACTGGCTTTTCAGCTTGCGCTCGGCGAACCAGCCGAAGATCAGGCCGAGTGCGGTCCACATCACGATCTGCATGCCGAACGAGGCCATTCTGAACCGCCATAGCAGCACGGCGGGGAAGGCGTCGGGCACTTCGTTGATGTCGGGCAGGACGTATTGCACGACGGCGATCAGCACGACGAACCCCGCACCGGCGATCAGCGTCGCCGCCCAAATCCCGTGGCGGGCGATCAGTTTGCGGGCGATCAGCACGGCGGCCACCATCGCCGTGATCGACACGAGCATCATCAGGAAGAACAATTTGGTGCGGATGCCGATCGTCTCCGGATCGCCGACTGCCGGCGGACTGGCCGGGTATTTCAGGGCAGGCACGACCACGATCGCGATGAAGCCGGCGAGCGCCAGCAAACCAGAGAGGCCGCGCGGGCCAATCCGCCCGACGCGCCCTTGCGCAAAGGCGAAGACCAGCGCGAACAACCCGCCCAAGGCTGTGCCGTAGACAACGGTTCCGGTCAGAAGCCCGGCTGTGCTTTGGATATCGCGGCTGACGAGTTCAGGTTCAGGCGCTTCACCCTTCGCTTGAGTTTGCGCGGCCTCGAACGCGATCGATTGCTCGATTTGCGGCTCGCCGAACACGGTTGCGAAGGCAAAGACCAGCAATCCCGCGATCAGGCCAACCAGCAGACCCCGCGTCAGCAGTGAGCCGACCATGATGCGTTAGTGGCAGGGAAATCCGAGCAGATGGCGGCCGTCATGGACGAATTCATGCACATACATGCCATTGATCAGCGAGGTGGCGCCCTGCTCCGCGCTGACGAAATAAAGGGCCAGCATCAGCAGCAATCCGCCCAAAATCGCCCAGGGCATCAAGTCGCGGACCGGAATTACCGGAATGGCAACAGAATCGTCCGCCAGATAGGCCATGGTGATATCCCTTGAGATTACGAGCGGTCGCGAACGCGTCTATAACCAATGGAGCGTCGGGCTCCGGCTGTCAAGAATGCCGCCTTGCGAAGGAATGCGATGTCGACCAGGCTGAGTTTGATCTGCCACGCCGCCATGCCGGCCTCGCTGGGCGTGCGTTTTTGGGACGATGATCCCGTCGATCCGGATCATCTGGCGAAGATCAGCCCGTGGCAGGGCGTCGATCGTCTGTGGACCGCGCCCGAAATCCGCGCGCGCCAGACCGCTGATCGACTCGGATCGAATGCGGTCGTGCAGAAGGTGTTGCGCGACTGCGATTTCGGCGCCTGGCGTGGCCGCAGCCTGACCGAGCTTGAGATAAGCGATCCGGAGGGCGTTGCCGCCTGGCTCGCCGATATGGGCACCACCCCCCATGGCGGGGAGTCGGTGCAGGATCTCATCGTCCGCATCGGGCATCGGCTGGATGAGCACCGCGAGCCCGGCCACACCGTCGCGGTCACGCATCCGAGCGTCATCCGCGCCGCCATCACCCATTGCCTCGGCGCCCCGCCGCCGGCCTTCTGGCGGATCGATGTCGAGCCGCTCGCCGTGGCCGATCTGAGGCGCTTTGGCGATCGCTGGACCTTGCGGGCGCTCGGTCGTTGATTCCGGCGGCCGGTCATGGTAGCTGGTCTCTCATT
>CAIZEE010000187.1 GCA_903931835.1 uncultured Elstera sp. | reverse complement strand
CTGAAGACTGTCAGCGGCGGTATGCTGACCGCGATGATGAACGGCCCGACCAATATCGTGATCAAAGACGAGAAGGGCGATGTCGCCGATATTTCGACCTATGACGTTACCCAGTCGAACGGCGTGATCCACGTGATCGACAAGGTCATGCTGCCGAACTAGTCATCCGTTCTTGGCGGTGCTGCTACCGAAATCATCTGGTTTCGGCGCTGCCCATCGAGTCCCCCCTAAGAGGCTCAGGCAAAAAGGGCGGGTTTGAATTTCTTTAGAGCAGGCTGTTGAGCTGAACCGGCAATCGTCGGGAAAGCCTCAACAGCCTGTGTTACGCCTTCAGCCCTAACCTGCAGTCCGCAATATTGCGCGTCATCGGCGCTGACCGAGAGCCTAGGCCGCACGGACGCGCTGATTGTGTAGCTCCAATCGCCATGCCGCGACTGAGACGCTCACATAAGCGGCCAGAGCGCTGATGGCGGCCATCGCCGGAGAGGATGGCGGAGGCATTATTTCGTCGATTAACTGCAAAATGAGCAGCCAGGCGAGCAATGCCAGGGCGCGCATCCGTACCGCCGCGCCGCCGTCGCGCCACCATAGTATGGCTGCCGCGAAAAAGAGGGTCAGTTCCAGCGCCAATTCAATGCCCGGCCAATTCCACAATCCAAACCCGAGCTTAATGCCGGAGATGCCGACCGATAGATCTGGACGATGAACCATCAGATCGAGCAGCCAATGGGAAAAGACCGTTCCTGCGATCAGCGCCGCCGCCAAACGAAGTCGGGGAAAGGCCAAAGAGGCAGCGAAGCCGGCAGCCAATGACCACAAAAGCGCGGCGGGAAGGCTGTGGGTATACGGCATGTCATAAAGATCGAACGGGCTTCCCCTTAGGGTCGGGTCGATTCTGACTTTTTCAATGCCGGCCAGGATCAGCGCACACCACGCGAAATCGAGCAGCTGTGACGCGCTCATCAGCGTCCATAAGGGGAGTGTGGGCGCCTTTGTTTTTGCCGCTAAAGCCACGGCGAAATGTCCGATAAACATCATTGTCCTCCTGTTTGCCGGAGGTTTCTAGGCCGAACTCAGTCAATACAAAATTGACTATTTTTAAACTGACGCTATTCATTTATGAATGATGGAAGTCGATTGGCAATTGTATCAGCTGTTCCTGACCGTCATGCAGCGGGGCAGCTTGTCGGCGGCGGCGAGGCAACTGCGCGTGAGCCAGCCGACATTGGGCCGGAAAATGACCGAATTGGAGGAACAGCTCGGAATTTCGCTGTTCACCCGGTCACAAAAAGGTCTGGCACCGACACAAGATGCGCTCCGCTTGATGCCCCTGATGGAGTCGATGGCTGGGTCTGCCAGCGCCCTTCAGAGACGGGCACGGGAGTCGGCAGAACACTTGTCTGGGGTGGTGAGGATCAGTGCCAGCGAAGTCATCAGTGCTGAGGTTCTGCCCGCGATCCTCACGGAATTCTGCGACCGTCACCCGAAGGTAATCATTGAGTTGGTCGTCACCAATTCGCTATCGGATTTACTGCGGCGCGATGCAGACATTGCCGTGCGCATGACACGTCCAATACAAGAAGCGCTGCTCACTCGAAAGATTGGGGAGAGCAGGCTGGGGCTGTACGCCCGGCAATCCTATTTGGACGACCATGGCACGCCCGTCACCGCTGCCGACCTTGCCGTGCATCGGGTGATCGGTTTTGATCGTCGAAAGCCCGTCGTCGCGGGCCTCCCCGACTTCAATTCCGACATTTTCTGCTGGCGCTGTGACAACGACCTGGTGAGCCTCGCAGCATTGCGCGCCGGGTTTGGCATCGGCGTGTGCCAAGCCGCCATCGCGGCGCGAGATCCCAAACTTGTGCCCATACTCCAGAATGAGTTTCGCCTTGAGTTATCGATTTGGCTGGCCATGCACGAGGAACTTAAAGGTTCGCCACTCATGCGCTCGACCTTTGATGCCCTGGCGACCCGGCTTGCATTGTTTATTGAACAAGCCAGGACTGACATTGAATAGTACCGGAGTTTTGTCCGGTGCTTCCGTCACGGGGGATGCATATTGGCAGCAAAAATAATCCGAAGCGTCGCCTTAGTTTTAGTCCTTGGCGTAAGTTCCCACCGGACGCTTGCTTTAGCCGATGAGTACCCTGGGTGGGCCTTTCCGTGGCGTCAATCAACGCCCACCACAAATAAGCCGGACGATTCCAAAGAATTGTCTGTGCCGGGCTCCGACATCCATTTCACAGAGGCTCAGCTCCATAATATGTCGGCGCCGCCCGATTGGTATCCTCAGGAACACTCGGCAGCACCCGCAATCGTTGTCAGATCTGAAAAGACCTGGGCTTGCGGCTATTGTCACTTACCGAACGGCAGCGGACGGCCTGAAAATGCCAAACTTGCCGGGCTGCCGGTTGATTACATCCTCTCGCAGGTCGCCGCCTTTAAAAGCCACGACCGCCACACCGATTCAAGCAATTGGCGGGCGACGCAGTACATGATCCAGGCGATCTCCAATGTCGCGCAGGAGGACATCGTCAGCGCCGCGCAATATTATTCGACGCAGCCCGTGATATCGTTTGTCCGCGTCATTGAAACCAAGACAGTGCCGCGAAACTCTGAGGGCTTCGGAGTCATGACGCCGTTACCGGGGAAGCCCGTCCCGATCGGTACCAGGATTGTCGAGATGCCCGACGATGTTGAGCGATTTGAGCGTCGCGACCCGAAAGTCACCTATAGCGCCTATGTCCCAATCGGCAGCATTGAACGCGGTCGCCAATTGGCGACGAAAGGTGGCGCCAATCGACCGGCGCCTTGTGCGGGGTGCCATGGTGCCGGGCTGACCGGAGACGCTAATCTGCCAGGCCCCCCGATCGCAGGACGCTTCCCCACCTATCTTTTTCGCCAACTTTACGCGTTTCAATCGGGTGCCCGATCAGGCGATGCCACCCTGCCGATGCAGGCAATTGTGGCTCACTTGAGCCAAGCCGACATGATTGCTTTGGCATCTTATGCGGCGTCTCTGAAGCCCTGAAGCCCGCTCGTTCTCTGGTACTCCGGTTGGAAAATAGCTAGATTCCGCCCATGAGTAATCCTACGCTGGGCATCTTCGGCGAAACTGATGGCGAGGAGGAGGCTGCGCTCGCCGCCGAGGCGTCTATTGCGGCAGGCCAAGTCATCTCCCACGAGGCCATGCGCCGCTGGCTCCTCTCATGGGGCACCGAGAATGAACTGCCGCCGCCGGAATGCGGCGAATAGTCTGGGTACACGACGCGCGCGCCGATCTATTGGACTGTATTGAGACGTTACTCTCCCGCTGGTAGCGTCAGATAACGTGAAATCACACCTGACGCCGCTTCACTTCGGTCACGCATCATGAGTAGGTCGGACAGCCCCGCATTCACCGACGCTCTTTCAGCCGACTTGGCCTCATTAGGCCAGTCGCTTGGCGTGGGAGCTTTCCCAAACGGCCATTTGTTCGCCAACGTGATGGATGCGCTTAACGGTCTGCCGCCGCAGAGCATCGCCTGGGCCGACCTTAAGATTGCGGAACTAGCCAGGCTTTATCGTAGTTGGGCCGAAACTCGCTCAGGTATCCTAATTTTGGTTGCGGCAGATATGCCGCTCCAAATGCTTGAAAAATGGCCGAGCCTCGCCCCGCTCTTCATCTTTCATCGAGATGGTTATGCGAGAGAAGCGGCGCTAAATCTTCTGTCAGATGCCCCCGCGTCACCTTTCTTTCTTGCCGCTCTTGCCTGGCGGTTGAATGATTGGGCAGCGCCCGTTCGTAACGCAGCTAGACGTTATGCCGAGCGCGTTCTTCCTATTACTGCAGCGCAGGTCATAGCTGACACCGCCCCATTCCTTCTCGATCGATGGTATCACTGGGGAAGATGGGGTGTGGATGACACCACCAATTTGTACGAAAGCCTTGGGCGCTCGGATGTCGCGATTATTTTAGCCCGCCGATTTTGTGAGAACGCAACCGGCCCCCTTGGAAAACAGCTGCAATATGCCTTGCGCGGCCCTAGCCTTGATCAATATCTCCCCTCTCTATTTCGCGACGCGACTCAGCCTTCCGTGAGAGCAGTTGCCTTGAAGACGCTAATGCGGAGGCGAGCGTCGTGGCCAATCGGCTATGGGCGCGAGTGGATTGACCGGCGCTTTAATCTGAGCAGACGAGTTACGTTGTTTGCTCATCGAGACATCGATCTATCGTTTCCTGTTGAGAATCTAATCCGAGAAGGCATCCGTGATCGGTCCGTTGTGGTGCGACGGATAGCGGTCAGCGCGCTGATTTTACATCGGGCGTCGTTTCCAAATATCGATGAGGCGGTCGCGTCTATTGCTAACGACCCGAACAAGACCATTCGCGAACGCGCGACATTCCTTGCTAGCAAGATGGCGGAGGAAAACGCAACTGGGGTATGATGTTGGCTCCTGGCCGCTAGCTGACATAGCCGCCACGCCGCCCGCCAAATTCACCCTGCGACGCCGCCTTCGCTTGCGCGTGTGCGGAGGCGGCATTAAGGTCCGGCTTCCTCATCTCCAGCCGGAAGCAGACCCATGTCGAACCTCGCCAGCCGCATGTCCCGCGTCAAGCCGTCGCCCACCATCGCCGTTTCGGCGAAGGCGCGTGCGCTGAAAGCTGCCGGTCGTGACGTCATCGGCCTTGGCGCCGGCGAGCCTGATTTCGACACGCCCGTTCATGTGAAAGAGGCAGCCAAGGCGGCGATCGATCGCGGCGAGACGAAATACACCGATGTCGATGGCACGGCGGCGCTGAAAAAGGCGATCGTCGAGAAATTCGCGCGCGAGAACGGGCTCACCTATAAGCCCGAACAGATCACGGTCGGCACCGGCGGCAAGCAGGTGCTCTACAACGCGCTGATGG
>CAIZEE010000186.1 GCA_903931835.1 uncultured Elstera sp. | reverse complement strand
TGACACGTCGGAGCGGTTCAACCATGCCGATACGGTGAAGCTGCAATGGACCGCGAAGCTGACGCAGGGCCGGTTGCTGTTTTCCGATATGGGCCGCGTATTGATGTCGATCACCGATGATACCGCGCACCATCACGACGCGCTGGTCGGCGTCAGCTCAGCTGCCACCAACGCAGCGAAATACAGCACCGGCGGACGCTATAACGATTATCGCAATACCCGCGATAATTTCCTGCTGGCCGCAGGCAAGCTTGGCCTGTCGCCGCGCGACATCGGTGGCGCCATCACTTTCTTCGCTGGCATCCGCACCAAGGAGGACGGGGCGTTCGAATGGATTGATCAGGCGGCCAAACCCGGCGCCTATGTCGATCTGCGCGCCGAAATGAACGTGCTCGCGGTGTTTTCCAACTGTCCGCATCCGTTCGACCCGTCGCCGCTCTATGCACCGAAGCCGGTCGAGGCCGTCTTGTGGCGCTCGCCGCCGCCGACAGATCAAGATTACTGCCGCACCGCGACCGAAGAAGCGGTGCGTGGCTTTGAAAACACCGACAGGCTGTTTTAATCATGACTATCGTTTCCCGACGAGATCCCGCTCAAGCGATCTGCGACATCACAATCCCTGCCCTCGCTCCCTGGTCGCGAGTGGTGCGGCGCGGCGAGACCTTGCGGATCGTCGACCTGGAAGGCCAGCAGGCGGTCGATACGCTGTTTTACAACGCGCATGACTATGCAGAGCGCTATTCGGCGCAAGACACCATCCAGGCGCAGGGCTCCGCCTATCTTGGTATCGGCTCGAAGCTGCTGGCAAATACGGGCGCGCTGCTTGCGACCATCCTGGTCGATACCAGCGGCCGGCATGACACCTCTGCTGGGGCATGCTCCTGCGAGGCGAACACCGTGCGGTTCGGCCATCACACGCAATACGAACATGCGTGCCGCGAGAACTTCCTTCTCGAAGTTTCCAAATACGGCATGACCAAGCGCGACATCGTGCCGAACATCAATTTCTTCATGAATGTGCCGATCCTGCCTGACGGCAATCTGTCGATCGTGGATGGCGAGTCCGAGCCCGGCGACTACGTCGAGATTGTGGCCGAGATGGATGTGCTGTGCGTCATCTCGAACTGCCCGCAAATCAACAACCCGTGCAACGGCTTCAACCCGACGCCGGTCCGCGTTCTGATTTGGCCCCATTTCCGGGGCTGAACCCATGGGCATGTTCACCAAGGTTCTGATCGCCAATCGCGGCGAGATCGCAGCGCGCGTGATCCGCACGTGTAAGCGTCTCGGCATCGCCTCGGTCGCTGTTTATTCCGACGCGGATCGTTTCACGCCGCCCGTGTTGATGGCCGACGAGGCCGTCCGCCTGGGTCCCGCCCCCGCCGCCGAAAGCTATCTGAATGCCGACGCGATTGTCGAAGCGTGCCGGGCGACGGGGGCGCAGGCGGTGCATCCTGGCTATGGCTTCCTGAGCGAGAATCCCGAATTCGCGGAGCGGCTCGAGGCAGCCGGAATCGCTTTTATCGGCCCGACCGGCGCACAGATGCGCAGTTTCGGCCTGAAGCACACGGCGCGGGAGCTCGCGCAGAAGATCGGCGTGCCGCTGCTGCCCGGCAGCGGATTGATCGATGACACGACTGCCGCCGCAAAGGCCGCCGAGGCGATCGGCTATCCGGTTATCCTCAAAAGCACCGCCGGCGGTGGCGGAATCGGTATGCAGGTCTGTCGGTCGCCCGAGGAACTTGCCGTCAAATTCGAGAGCGTGCAGCGACTGGCCCGCAATAATTTCGGCGATGGCCGGCTCTATCTCGAAAAATACGTGGCGCGGGCGCGTCATATCGAGGTGCAGATCTTCGGCGATGGCGCCGGCACGGTGCTGGCGCTCGGCGAACGCGATTGCTCCCTGCAACGCCGCCACCAGAAGGTCATTGAGGAGACGCCTGCTCCGGGCTTGAGCGACGCCACCCGATCAGCCCTGCATCAGGCGGCAATCGCACTCGGACGCTCGGTTAATTACCGTTCAGCCGGTACGGTTGAGTTCGTCTATGACGCCGAAACCGCCCAGTTCTATTTCTTGGAGGTCAATACCAGGCTGCAGGTCGAACACCCGGTGACCGAGATGGTGACCGGCATCGATCTGGTCGAATGGATGCTGGCTCAGGCCGCCGGCACGTTGACCTTGCCCCGGCAACAGGACATCAGGACGAGCGGCGCTGCGATCGAGGCGAGACTTTATGCCGAGGACGCTGCCAAGGATTTCCGCCCGACTGCCGGGCTGCTGACCAAGGTCGCCTTCCCACCCGATATCCGCACCGATACCTGGATCGAGACCGGCACGGAGGTTTCGCCGCATTACGATCCGATGTTGGCGAAGCTGATCGTTCATGCGTCGACGCGAGACGCGGCAATTGACGCGCTCGGCCACGCAATTGCGACCAGCGAAGTCTGGGGCATCGAGACCAACTTGGCATATCTCGGCCGGATCATCGACGACAAGGTGTTCCGGGACGCAATCATGACAACGGGGACGCTCGGCGCCCTGATTTTTCAGCCACGCACCATCGATGTGCTGGCGCCGGGCGTGCAGTCGAGCCTGCAGGATTGGCCGGGACGGCTCGGCTATTGGGCGGTCGGCGTGCCGCCAAGCGGGCCGATGGATGACCGGTCATTCCGCCTCGCCAACCGGGTGCTGGGTAATGCCGAAGG
>CAIZEE010000185.1 GCA_903931835.1 uncultured Elstera sp. | reverse complement strand
GGTGTCGCCGGATGCGGTTCGGGTGCGATTGCCGGCGGGATCGTGTGTTCCGGCGTTCCCGGCGGATGCGCTGCATTGGCCGGGGCTTCATGCGTCCCTGGCTTGCCGGGCTCGGCGGCAGCAGTGCCGGGCTTGGCTGCCGGTATCGCCTGCGGTTCGGCCACGGGCCGGGCCGGCGCATTGGACGGGGCGGCTGGGTGGAACGCAGCGGCTGCGGCCGGGGTCAACTTCGCCGGGGGCACCGGCTTGGCGGCGGGTTTCGGCGGTTCAACATGGGTCAGCTGAACGGCTGTCACGGGGTGACCACCAGCGCCAACAGGGCCCGGCGCGTGATGTTCATGCTGGCCTTGCGCGGCTGTGGGCGGCGTGCCGCCAGCGGCCTTGATCGCCATGGGGGTGGCGCCGACTGTCGCTGCGGTCGGGTGGATGCCCGATGGTCCGTCATGGGCAATCGGCGCCTTGGCGAGTTGTGCCGGCGTCACCGCGACGACCGCACGGCCGATCGGCCTGGAGCCGGTCATGGCATCGGCCTTTACCACCGTTGCCGCCCGGGCATTGGCGTAATTGTTGACGGTCACGTTGTTGACGACCGTGTTGTTGATCACGGTCACGTTGCGGACATTGCTGATATTGACGTTGCGCATATAGGTATCGCTGACGTGGTAGGGCGGGCGATAGACCTCCTGAGGCCCAAGCGGCACCCAGCCGACCGCGCCTACGATGCCGCCGATCGCGACACCAAAGCCGATCGCCGCACCAGGACCCGGACGTTCGGGCGGGCCACCGATAAAGGCGACCAAAGCCGGCGCGTAATAGGGATGCGCATCGATGGCGCCAGGCGTCCAGCCCCAGCCGCGTTCGGTTTGAACCCAGCGGCCATAATGGAATGGCGCGAAGCCCCAGGGCGCGTCATCGATCCAGGTCCAGCCCCACGGATCGACATAGCCCCAATGGCCGTAGCGATAGGGCGCCCAGTCGGCGGGCATGTTGTGCGGGACCCAAACCGGGCCGGCATCGGCTGACTGCCACGTGCCGTTCTGGTCGAGATCCTCGGCACCCGGCATGTCGGGCGAGACATATTGCGCTGAGGCGACGAAGGTCCGCTGCTGGTCGCGTTGCTCTGCCCAATGGTCGAAATCGTCCGGTGCCGCGCTTGACAACTGAAGGGCCAATTTGTCGCTGCCGGTGATTGTCGCGGACTGGCCGGCGGTGACCGTCACATCGGTATTGGCGCCGACGAATTCCGCCGAGCCCTGTATCACCTCAACCAAAGTCGGCTGGCTGCCATCGGCGGAACCGGCGTCGATGTGATAGCGGCCGGGTTGCGTGATCTGTACCGTGCCGTGCGCGGTGACGATCTGATAATACTGGTCCGGACCGAAATCGCGGACGCGCAGATTGACCGAGCCCTGGCCGATCTGCCCCTGGAAACTCTCTTCGTCGAGCGCCGTGACGTCGAACTCGGTCGATGGCCGCATCCGGACGGTGGCGCCACCGATCTGCAATTCGACGCGTGCATCAGGCTCAGTCCAGAACGAATCGCCGGCCGTAACCGGGTAATTCAGGCTGGCCGGCGACCAATCCTCCTGATCAGCCGTGTGGAACGACACGGCGCCCTCAAGCAGGCCAATGCGGCCGACGCGTCCGGGCGGATCGGCCCAGGCGGCGCTCATGCTCATCAAAGCGGCAACGGCGACGGTGGTGGATAAAATCTGAGTATGCGTGATGTGAGAAATGAATTTCGGCACGATTTTGATCCCAAAGCTGAAAATCTATTGCGTTAATCAACCCCAACCGGGCCGATCGACTCTGCGGTCATCATCCATAACGCCTGAGATCGAGTTATGTGCGATCGCAGAGGTTTAATTTTTGTTCATGGGGCTGACGATCGCGCTCTCTGTCAGACAAGTCGGGACTGATCCCCGGTTCGCCTTGAACCGCTCGGACCCTAGCCGCCTTTCGCCTGATCGATGACTTTCTGCACAGTTCCGCGAACCGGCGCGTCGGGTGGCAACTGCGCCAGCAGGCGGGTCAGCAGCGCGATAGCATCCTGCTTGTGACCGGATGCCGCCTCCGCCCGACCGACGAACCACAAGGCTTCAGGCTGATTGGCGTCGAGCGACAGAATATGGCGCATCACCTCGACGAAGGCTGGCGGCGGGTCGTTCGACGCGGCACCAGGGCCGAACAAGGCATGCGCATAGTCGAGTTGATAGTCGACGCGGGTGGGTGCCCGCGTGGCCGCCTCGCGATAGGCGCTCAGCGATTTATCTGCCTCGCCCAGCACGCCATAGGCCTTGCCGAGCCGCTGCCAGCCATCCGGGTCATCGGGATTGTCTTTCAGACGTTGATCGAGCCTAGCCACCATGCTGCGGATCATCTTTTGCTGATCGCCGCCCGACATGTTGGCCGCAGCCGCCATATCGGCCTGGCTTGGTCCCGGAGCCGGGGTACGGGTAGGTACCGCTGGAACGGGCAGACCCAATTGCTGTGACAGCTCCGCAATATTCGCGTTGACGGGGACCAGCCACGGCGCGTCCGGCGGGGCTGATTGGGCGAGCGTCTTGAAATCCGCCAGTGCGCCCGCCCGGTCGCCGGCCTGTTCCTTCGCCATCGCTTTGTAGAAGGCGGCTCGAGGGTCCTTTGGATTGGCCGATGCTGCTTGTTCGAACAGGGCGATCGCGCGTGGTGTGACCGTCCCGTTCGCCTGACCGATCAGTGTTTCGCCCAATTCGCTGGCAAGCTCCGGATCGTTGCCGGAAGTCTTCAGCGCCTGTTCGTAGGCCGAAACCGCGTCGTCCGTCTGCCCCAGTTGGCGCAGCGAACGGGCGTAAAGCGCCCAGGCTGCGGCATCATCGGGTGTCGCCTCCAGATGCGCCTTCAACTGGGCGAGTGCGGTGGCGAACTCGTTCTCGTCGCGCTGTTCTTGTTCGCGCGAAGCAAAGGGTTCGTCCGGCACGTCCGGCTGGCCCAGTTGCAGATAGAGGGCGGCGGACCCGGCCAGCACGACGAGTGCCAGCGGGATTGCCAATTGCCAGCGCTTGCCGCTGCTGGGCGTGGCCGTAGCCACGCCGATATCGAGCGCCAGCATGCGCCGCTGAATTTCGAGCCGCGCCTGATCAAGCTCGGCCGGCGCCATCAACCCGTCCTCGGCCTCGCGATCGATTTCGGTGAGCTGGTCGCGATAGATCTGCAGCCGCGCCTCGCCGGCATTCTCTGTCGGGCGGACGGTCCTGCGGTAGAGCGGCCACATCAGCACCAGAATAAAGCCGATGGCGACCAGGCCAAGTTCCGCCCAGATCATGCGCCTGTCCGCCCGTCGAGCCGGCGCGTCAATTCCCGTTGCTCGCTCTCGCTTAAGGGCGCCGGCGGTGCCATGCTACGCTGGCGGCGCTGCAAGGCCCAGAAACTGGCGCCGCCGGCACTAAACAGCAGCAAGGCCGGGCCGAACCACAG